>JAMOSL010000173.1 GCA_027063105.1 Campylobacteraceae bacterium | reverse complement strand
CAATGAAAATTTATTATATGCTATGAATTATATAGTAAAATATTGGTATCTTTTTCCATCTTTCATATTTTTCATATTTTTAACAAAAGAGAATATGCCAAGAGTTATATCTGCATTTATAATGGGAATGTTTATTAGTGAAATTATAGCTTATGGAATATTTCTTGAACTATGGCAATGGAAAGATGTAACCCCTGATAACCCATCTCCTTTTATGCATCATATAGAATATAGTACATTTTTAGCATTTACTGCTCTTCTTCTTCTTAATAGAATATTTAATGAGGGTTCTATTAAATCTAAAATATTTTATTCTATCTTCTTTATAACGATTTTAGGAAATTTATTCTTAACAAATGGAAGAACAGGACAAATATCATTTATTATAGGATTAATATTTTTAGGTTTTATGAGTTTTAAAAATAAATTTAAAGCTGTATTTATTACTCTGATTTTATCAATGTTTATAATATCAATGGCATATAATTTTAGCGATACATTTCATAAAAGAGTTCATATTGGAAAAAATGATATTGTAGAAGTAGTAAAAAATAAAAACTATTGCTCATCTTGGGGTGCAAGAGTTGGATTTTGGATAGTGGCTATAGATATAACTAAAAGAAACCCTATATTAGGTATCGGAATAAAAGATAATATGAGCGAATTTCATGTTTTGATAAAAAATAAATATCCTGAAATGAGATGTATTAATTATCTTCCACATTTTCATAATCAATATCTTCAAGTCTTAACAGCTACTGGAGCTATAGGTCTATTAATATTTTTATTAATATTTTATAAGATACTAAAACTAAGGATTAAATTACATAGCTTTAACAATATTAAAATAATATTTTTATCTGTAATGATTTTTGGTTTTTTTACAGAACCTCTTCTTCACGCACAATTTTCAATGTTATTCTTTAGTCTTGTAGTTGGTATTTTATTAGCCCAGCAAAGGATAGAGAGTGAAATCTAATATTAATATAGAGCTTAAGGAGTATAAACAATATTTATTAAATATAAAAGAACTTTTTAATTATAGCTCAAAGATAATATATAATGGAAGAAATGTTATAAAAGAGATAAAAATAGATAATCAACTATGGAGTGTAAAATCTTTCTCTAAACCAAAGAATATTAATAGAATTATATACTCATTTTTTAGAGATAGTAAAGCTAAAAGGTCATTTGAATATAGTTTAAGAATATCTGAATTCGTACCAGAGCCATTAGGCTATATAGAATTTTATAATAGCAAAATATTAACAGATAGTTATTTTATCTCTAAATCCTTTGATTATGATTTTACAATTAGAGAAATACTTTTTAATAAATTAGATAATGAAAAGATAGAAATACTAAAAGATTTTGCTAAATTCAGCTATAAACTACATCAAAACAGTATTGAACATCTCGACTACTCACCAGGAAATATTTTAATTAAAAAAGATGCAAATGGATATATATTCAAAATTGTAGATATAAATCGTATGAAATTTCATAGCTTAGATTTACAACAAAGAGCAATAAATTTTGCTAGAGTATGGCTAAGAGATGAAGATATGGAGATTATTATAAGAGAGTATGCTAAAATTGCATCTTTTAGTTATCAAGAGATGTTAAAATTTGCACTATATCACTCAAGGCAACACAAATACAATGCTAACTTCAAGAAAAAACTAAAAGATAGGATAAAAAATGTTAGAAATAAATGATGAAGATAAAAAAATTATATTAGAGAGTATAAGAGATATTTCAGATTTTCCAAAAGAGGGAATTATTTTTAAAGATATAACAACTATGTTAAGTAATCCAAAAGCAATGGATACTCTTATGAATCATCTTGAAAATAGATACAAAGATTATAACTTGGATTATATTGCAGGAATTGATGCTAGAGGATTTATATTTGGAGCAATATTAGCAGATAGGTTAAATTTAGGTTTTGTTCCAATAAGAAAAAAAGGGAAATTACCTTATAAAACTATTAGTCAAGAGTATAGTTTAGAATATGGTTCTGATGAGGTAGAGATACATATAGATTCTTTTAAGAAAGAGGATGCAAGAGTATTATTAATTGATGATTTAATTGCTACAGGTGGAACAGCTAAAGCAAGTGAAGATTTGATTAAAAAAGTTGGTGCAAATTGTGTAGAATGCTGTTTTATTATGGAGCTTAGTTTTTTAAATGGTAAAGATAAATTCAGTAGTCCAGTATATTCTGTTTTAGAGGAGAACTAATGAAATTATTGTATCCTTTAAATGTTAAAAATAAATTCATATTTAACTCATCAGCTAGAGATTTTACGGTTGAAGAGATACCTCTTTACGAGTTTACTGGAGAAGGTGAACATCTTATATTAAAAGTAAGAAAAAAGAACTTAACAACTTGGGAAATGCTAGATGCACTAAGTAATCATTTAGGTGTTAAAAGAAAAGATATTGGTTATGCAGGACTAAAAGATAAGAATGCCTTAACTATTCAATATATCTCCTTGATAGCAAAAGATAGCTCTAAAATAGATGAGTTCACTCATGATAAAATTAAAATACTAGAAACAACTAGACACAATAATAAAATTAGAGTTGGACATTTAAAAGGAAATAGATTTCATGTTCGACTTAAAAAAGTTTTAGGAGTTCAAAAAGATAAAATAGATTCTGTATTAAAATGGATTGAAGACAATGGAATACCTAACTATTTTGGAAATCAAAGATTCGGTACAGATGGAAATAACTGGGAAGATGGTAAAAAACTAATTAATGGCGATTTAAAAATAAGAGATAGAAAAATAAGAGATTTTTTAATAGGTTCATACCAAAGTTATCTATTTAATAATTGGTTGACAAAAAGAGTTGAGCTAAGTCTATTATTAGAAAAATTTTCAGAAGAAGAGACAGAACAAGTTTTAGGTTTAGATAGTGGAACGCTAAAAGGAACAAAAACACAAGAACAATTCTTCAAATTAATAGAGGGTGATTTAATGATGCACTACCCTTATGGAAGAGTATTTTTTGTAGAAGATTTAGAAATAGAAGCTTCAAGATTTATATCAAAAGATATATCGCCAACAGGACTATTAGCAGGAGATAAAGTAAAAAGGTCTGTAGATAAAGCATGGAGTATTGAAAAAGATTTTGATGAAAAAACAAAACAGAGTGGAGCTAGAAGATATGCGTGGATACAAGTATCTAATATAGAAAAGAAATATATAGAAGAGAAAGCCCATTACGAAATAAGCTTCGTACTTCCAAAAGGTTCATATGCAACTAATGTTTTAGATATTTTAAGAGGTGGAAAAGATAACTCATAATTATGTGGTCGGTGAACTCATATAAAAAAAATCGCCGACCCTAACGGGTTAAAAAATCAAATCACTGTCCGTCTCTTACACACCTCACAAGACCATCAAAAAGCTCGGAGGAATAAGCGTAGTCGTAGTTATCATCATTGAAATCGACAACCCCCTCATCACCCCTATTATCGACATAAGCGCTACTACTCCAATACCAGTCATTATTGTTAAATCCATTATTTTTATAACAAGCTTGATATGATTTATTAGCTCTGTTTTTCTTATAACTATCTATAATACCTCCACACTTTCTTATCTCTTCCTTTAATTCATCTCTACTCGGCAATCTACCACCTAAAGAACTGCATATATTTTTAGCTTCTTTCCACTTAGTTTTGCAAACCCCTTTATACATCTTCCCACCTGTACATTGGCTATTTGTAGGGGTTATCCATTTTGATTTATAGACAACAGGCTTATTACCACTAAATTTAAATATCCCAACTGTTCTATCTCTAGTATATATCCCATTGCGTCCTCTATCTCTAAACTCTCCTCTTATAGTTGCAAAGAGGTCTTCTAATGATAGTGGTTTATTAGCGTACTCTATAAACTTTTTTCTAAAGAGTCCATCATCAGGGATTGTCTGTTTGGTTGCTCCTGCAAATACTAAGAATGTATCTTTTAATTTGTCATCAGGTACAGAAGTTAATCCTTTATTTCCTTTAGAAAAAGCAAAAGGATTATTTCTACATGCATCTACCATTACTATATTTATTTTACTTGGTGAGCGTTGTAATTTGCGTATGATATAGCTCAAAGAAATACTTCTATCTGCTAAATCTACCTCATCATCTATTCCACTATTATTTATGGGTATAAGATAATTTTCACCATCAACCTCCATACCATGTCCAGAGAAGTAAAAAAGAGCTGTTCCATTTTTTGATATTTTACTAGCCATACTTTTAATGACTCGTCTCATAGAGGATTTGGTAAGATTTGTATAAGGATAAACTTTAAATCCTTTATCTTCTAAAAACTCACCTATCTTTATAGCATCTTTATCAGATTTATAAAGTTTACCCTCTTTATATTCAGCATTTCCAATAACAAATGCTACTTTATTATAAGCAATATATGCAAATATATATATAGGAAGTAAAAAAATCATAAATATTTTCTTCATCTCTGCTCCTTCGCAATTTCTCTAAATCTTTTTAATCTTTTTATAATCTCTAAATCTATTTTATTATTTATAACAGTATGTGAAAATGTTAAACTATCTTCTATCATTATATTTAAAATATTGATTAGATTTGGATTTACTTTTGTTATATTCTTATTCAACTTGACACTTTTATTATATGAAATATCTCTTTTCATAAGTTTATAATACTCTTTTGCCTCTTTTGAATATTTTGCATCAATTAAAGCTTTTACTATTTCAATATCATAATCGTATCCACTGTTTAAATAGATTTGTTTATAGCTCTTTTCTGATAAAGTTTTATACTCTAAATACTCTGGTATATGAAATAAATATTCTTCTATCTCTTTGGGTTTAATTGAACCTTTTAAATGATTAAGATTAGTATATATCGCATTATATAAATTTTTTAATCTCTGTGATTCATTAATTGTCTCTTCTATTTGTGAAGATAAATTTATATCCAAAGGCATTATCTCTATAAACTTCATTACACGATAATACTCTGACATATTTTTATATCTTTTTGGTATTTTAAATTGTTTATAATCAATTTCTTGATTAAATAGTGGCGATAAACTTTTCTCTTGAGCATTAATTATCAATTTTGTCTCTTTTAATATTATATGCTGAAGCTCTGCATATTTATCTGGTATTTCTAAACTCTTATTCTTCATACCTAAAAGAGATAACACAGCACTATATGATAATAATTTATCTTTCTCTGGCATATCAATCTCTAGAACAGCTAAAAATAGATAATTTGAAAAATTTATTACTCGTGGTTTTAATATTTTACTCTCTACTATATTCTCCTGAGATATTTTATACTCTGAATAATAGAGAGATAAAGATTTTGCCGTTAAGCTATCTTTATCTTCTGATGAGTGTAATGAAGTTAAAACCATTAATACCATTAAAATTGATTTAAAGATATTAAGAATATTATGGAGTAACACTAAAAATTTCCTTAGCAATTGATAATCTATTACCTGATTTTTGAATAAGAATATTTTTAATCAAGTTTTTTATTCCACTCTGCCCACCAAAAGTTTTTGGTATAGATTGAAAATGACTTAAACTGTTAGCTCTTGATATTTCTAATTCTGGTATCTTCTGTTCTGATAATATTATATAAACTACTGTTCTTTGATGTTTTTTTGTATCATTATATGCCTGAAATTTAAAACCTCTATTGAGAAGTGGAAAATTAAAATTACCTTTCCACTGTTCACCTTTAGTTTGATAATATGGATTTGGATATAGAACTTCTATATTATGCTCTCCATCTGGAATAGTAAGAATATATAAAAACCCTTTATTATTATGAGTATCTATATTAAAAGTTATATTTTCTTCATTATTATAAGAGTTTTTGCTATTAAGCGTTAACCAACCAACTTTTCTATTTGATATTAAATTATCAAAATATTCCTCTACTAAGTTTATAGAGTTATTTATATTTATATTAACCTCTAAAAAACTATTTATTGATTTTGATTTTAAATTATCATTTGTAGCGTATAGAGATGGAGTAAATGTATCAACCGTTTCTCCTCTTGCTCTTGCAATTTGGCAACTATTTTCAATATGTTTAGTTGTTAACTCTTCTAATTTTTCAAATGTTATATTTTTTTTACTACTCCATGCATCATAAATAGCTGAAGTAAATAGACTTCCTTCTGGAGATGCTAAAGAGCGTTGATTATCTTGTGAGGCAGAGAGTGCAACTAAATTTTTTGGCTTAGGAATATTTCCCAATACATTTGTATTACTTTTAGGTTGAAAAGACTTAGTATATCTTACAAATTTTGATTTTAATCTCATATTAAAACCTTTATACATACTTCCACTATGACATGCATCTACAAACATAACTTTTTTAGCTTTAATTTTTGATAAAAGAGCATCTAATTCGTCATCTAGTAAAAGACCTTTCATACTAGCAATACCTCTTGATGTCATATCAACATCATATAAAACATAAGCTTCATCTAAATTATCATCAACCTCATCACCATTCAAATCTGGAACTTGTGTTCCATGAGAAGAGTCATAAAAAACAAATATATCATTAGAGCTAAGATTTTGATAACTCCTAAATGCATCTCTCACATTAGCTAAGGTAGCTTCAGAGTTTATTAGAGTTTTAATATTAAACCCTCTATCTTTTAATAATTTGGTCATTTTAGTAATATCTTTATCTATACCATCTAAATTTATCTGTGGATTATTATACTCAGATATTCCAATAAGAAATGCCTCTTTTTTGATAGTAGCATTAAGAAAAGATGAAAATATTAATCCAAGAAGTATAATCTTTAAAGTTCTCTTTTTATAATTATCGTTCATTATCGACTTCTATTATAAACTTCTATATCAAAAGACTTTATATCATATTTAAAATTCTCTCTCTTTGCAATAACTTTAATATCTTTAGAAATAAAATTTGATATATCTTTATGCGAAGCTGTAGGAACTACTCCTCCACCTGAACGATAATTAAATATAGAACGAATCGTTCCTGCACTTATTCTTTTATTTGTAGCTAGAATATATATTCTCTCAATTCCCTCTCTATCAGAGACAAAACTAAATTTAGATGAACGATTAGGAACAACATATTTAAGATTTTTTCTATATTTATTAAATGTATCAAAACTATTTGGTAAAATCAAATAACCTTTACCACTAGCACTAACTGTCCAAAAATATATATAAGCATTTCTTCTTATTTTTAATTGAACTCTTATTCTTTCATTAACAAAATACTCTCTTTTTGTACCTCTTGCGTATACGATAGTATCATCATAACTGTATGTTGATTGAGCTATTGGTACTCTCTGCTGGGTTGTAGGTAATACTTTAATGTCTTTTTTAGTAGATATTCCTGATTGAGCAACTACGAATGCTGTGATAAATGATAATGCTATTTTAAACATATAATCTCCTAATAAAAAATTTATATTAATTATATAATAAATCTATATAAATGAATCTATATTAGTTAATAATTTTAAAAGAGAGAGTAACTCCATATAATTTATTTTTATTTGTAACTATCTGTAACATTGCATCTCCTAAAGGTTTAGAAGCCAGTATATCTCTTACCCTGCAATATTTTTTAACATCTCCCTTGCATTCATCTAAATCTACTTTTACTAAAAATTCACCTTTATCTTTAAAAATATACAAATACCTATCTTTACTATCTGTTATAATATTTAAAGCTATAACTTCACCTAATTTATAAACCTTTTTATTCCCAACAGTTTTTACCACTAGTAATGGTTTAGGCTTAATGTTATTATCTGAAAATATAGAACTTACTTGAATATCTTTTAATCTTAATGGCATAGTATTAATTTGTGGTGTAAAATTTCCTGCAAGAGCTTTATACTCTGGATAACTATCTGCTAACTCATTTCCTATTTTATTTGCTATCTTTGGCATCTCTAAAATCAAATCTCTCTCTAATTCCTTTAGTGTCATAGTAGGATTACTCTTTATTGTATTAATTAATCCTATTGTAAATATTGAACCTATAGGACTATTTTCTGCTTGTTCAGTATCTTTTGTTGCTGATATATTTATAAGATTATTAGTTTTCATTGATTGAAAGTTCTCTACACTATTTCCTCTTTCAAAAATATTTCCTGTCCCTTTAGGAGAGATGCTTTTTGTAATATTATTAGTCCCTATACTCTTATAAATACTGGCACTATGACAAGCATCTATAATACTTATCTTCTTTGCTTTTATCTTATATAAATGAAGAGAGTATTCATTATCACTCAAAATTCCTCCATTTATCGTATTTCCATCTGAAAAGCTTGTTTGATTTAAAACAAAAAAGTTATCATAATTCTCATTACTATTAATTCCTTTCATTCTAGCACCATGTCCTGTGTAATAAAATAGAAATATATCATTTTTAGTAAGAGTATAAAAGCTTTTAAAAGATAATCTAACATCTTTTAAAGTAGCCTTTTCATAACTTAAAGTTTTAACTACAAATCCTTCATCTATTAAAAAACTCTTCATAATTGACAAATCACTATCAATATAAAGCATATTACCTCCTTTTACATCTGCTACACCAACAAGAAGGGCTACCTTTTGAGAATATAATAAAGATATACCCATCAAATAAAATATCAAAATAAACTTCTTCATTATTTATCTCCTAGCCTACATTTACTAACATGTTTTTTAATTGTTTGAATATCAATCTCTTTATCTTTAAAGTTTTTATCGCTACTTAATATATTAAATAATTTCTCTACACCAAAATCATCTAAATATCCATCTTTAATAGTCAATTGTCTTATATTATTAAACTGTTTCTTATTATCTAAAGAAAAAATCTTTAATTTATCCATACCAAATGGCTCTTCAACCACAGTTTCTATAAAATTCAAAGAGGATTTTGAGCTATTATTAGGTTGTAATATAATTATTTGACCTTTTCTATTAAGAGTTAAAGCTACTATATATTTAGGATTATTTTTTTTATCTATCCTTGCTACTATATCTTCACCATCACAATATACACTCTCCTCTTTACCACTATCTAAACTCTTTATAGTTATATCAAGAAGCTTTTTACCTTTTAACTTAAATATACGGTAAGCATTAAGATATTTTTTTAAATGGTCTTTGTCTACAATAGCATACTCTTCACCTGTATATTTTAGAATCGTATACTTTTTATTTTTTTTGATTATCTCAACATCATATATATTATTATCTATAATAATATAATTAGAAATATAACTAAAATCTATTTTACTCTTGATTCTAACCTCACCTCTATTTGAAACTTTTATATTTTTTATATTATTAAATACGACACTGGAATGATTCTTTTTATCAGCAGGATATAGAACAAATGAATTTGCACTGTCTTCATTTCGTAAACACTCTCTAAATTCACTTTTTGTAATATCTTTATCTCTATTTAAATCAGATATTTTCATACACTTTTGAACAATTAAAGAAAATTTACCTCTGCCTAACTTATTATCTTCAGTAACTGCTTTATCTGTTCCTCCAGCACTAAAGAAGAGTAGTTTCTTATAATCTTTATCTTCTGGTTTATTTGTCTTAATATCATTAAAACTATCTAATTCATCAAATAATCCACTAAGTCTATTTCTCGGTATAAACTTATTTGTATTATCAGAAGCACTACGAAAAATATTACCTGAATAACAAGAGTCACTTATCATAATAACTTGAACACCTTTATCATCAAGATTTTTAAATCCATATCCACCATTTATTTTTAAATCTCTTTTCCCAATAATGGCACTTTTCGCAGTTTTTTTAATGTTAAAATCATAAGGTAAAATAAGTCCTGAATTTTCCATAATCTCCATTAAATTATTTTTCTTATACTCACTTGCTATCTCTACACTTTTATCAGATAAACTACTTCCATGTCCAGAGAAAAAGAAATATAGGAAATCTCCTTTTTGAGCCTTTTTAGTTACTTTTTTTAGTGCAGACTTTATATTATCTTTAGTAGCATTCTCATTTGTCAATAGATATACTTTATCTTCAGCATCTGCTCTATCTTTATAATAAATATTTAATAAATCATTATAAAAAATTTCGGCATCATCTTTAGCATGAAGACCTTTAATATTGGAATATGGGAAATTATCACAACAACCAACAACTACACCATAATATTTTGGACTACTTGCATAAGCAAAATCTACAGCTAATAACATTAAAATTAATAATATTCTTTTCATCTTTGAATTACCTCAACTCTTCTACTTGATATTTCATTTTCATCTCCATTAAGACACTGATACTCACCATTATTTATCTCTTCAGAAAAACTATTATCACATATTAAATCGCTCTCACCTACCCCAAAAGTTAAAATATGACCCATCGTAATAGGATATCTATTTTCAATATATTTTTTTGTATTAACTGCTCTTCTCTCCGACAACTTTTTATTATATGAAGAATCTCCTTTTGCACTTGTGTAACCTGTAATCGTAAATTTACTATCTCTATTCTTATAAATAATATCATTTATTGCACTTGCCAAGATATTTATATTCTTATTTTGTATTACACTATCTTGATTGTTTTCAAAGTTAATAGATATAGGAACACTTTTCCCATCTGAAAACCCTTTTTTAATATCATTTTTATTGCTATTAAGATAACTATTTAATAAATAAAGTTTCTTTTTATTAGTCTCAAATTTTACTTTTAATACTACTAATCTCTTAGTTAAATTATCTAGTTTACCTGCGTAATCATTTTTATATATATAATGACTATTATTATTTAATGACCTAAGTTTATCTATTTTTTCAACTAATTTATTAACCATCTTCAAAGAGAGACCATTTTTATTTAAAATTTTATCTATAATATAAATATTAGCATCTAACTCTATCTGTGGTAATCCACAAGCTCGTTTTGCCTCTTTTAATCTGCTTATTTTTGCTTTGCTGAAAAGAGATTGACTCTCTTTCCAGAGTTTAGTAGCAGTAACTTCTTGCTCTTCTGTACAATTTGACAATAATATTACTGTTGTCAGAAAAAGAGATATAGATATTTTTATCATTTTATATCCTTAATATTTTCTTTTCTTTTTTGAAATAACTCTTGACTTTTCATAAATAATTTTAAATTTATTTATATCTATCTTATATGTTGACATTGATTTACCATAAATTCGTTTACTACTATTTGAGACATCAAAATTTATAAGAACATCAACTTTTTTTATATTTTTTATATTTGTATCTCTTATATAAATATGCTTTAATTTATAATCAAACCTATCCCATTTTTTCAAATAATTTTTTTTATCACGCAAAATATCCCGTTTAGAGAGCGTTTTACCATAATATTCAACTCTATTATCAAAAAAAGTCATAACTCTTCTTATATCATTTCTATTTATATAAAATAATAATCTTTTGAAGAAATGTTTAATCTTTTTATTATAGACTAAAACTATTTTTTTTTCAACTTTAATATCTTTATCTTTATATACTATCTTTTTTTCTGGTTTAAGATATAGTGTATCTAATTTCTTTTGATTCTTAGCCAAATGAAATATTTCTTTACTTCTTGATATATAGAATGGTTCTTGTTTTCCATTTGTATTATTAGATACTTCATTTCTAATTTTTGTAAACATATCTGTAATAGAGTAATTACTGGATAGATATTTATTTAATGCCAAGGCATAAGGGCTATTTCCTACACCATCTTGAGCTGTTTTACCAACCTCTGTAGCATAAGATATTATAAAGTCATTAGCTAATTTTGAGCTAGGTTGTCCTAGACCTTTATCTCCCCTACTCTTAGCAAAATCATTAGAACGACAAGCATCTAAAAGTAAAATACTAAACTTTGCACCACTTGTAGTTCCAAGCATATAACTATCACTAATAGCTAAATCAGATAATTGAGATTCATTTAAAAGAGCAGAGAAAGCACCAATAGGAATAAGATAATTTTTATTGTCAAGTGTTGAGTTTACGCCATGTCCAGAGAAATATATAATAGCCACACTATTTTTATCTATCTTTTTATAAAAATCTCTCAAGGCTTTAAGCATAGCCGACTTAGTAAGATTTTTCTCTTTATAAACTTTAAAACCTATATCTTTAAGTTTTAAAGCCAATAAATCTACATCTTTTGTTGGATTATTTAACATTTTCTGAGGATAAGAGCTATTTCCAATTAATAATGCCACTCTATTTTCAGCATTTAGAAAGAGAAATAGAGTGGTTATAAAGATAAACAGTCTCATTAATTAGTTATTGATATTAATATTTATCTTTTGAGCATTAGAGTTGATATTAATATCTTCTCGTTGTTGAACTGGCTGAGGTACTGGAATAGATACTGGACTTCTAACTCCAATCTGCAAACTACTTATATCATAATTTAATTTTTCCTCTTTAGCAATTACTTTTAAATCTTTATTCATAAAACTATTAATACTATCCCTAGATGCTGTTGGAACTACACCACCTGATTTAGAACTAAATATACCTTGAATTCTTTTAAAACTAATAGGTTTACTTGTTGCTAATACAAAAACTTCTTCAACACCTACCCTATCAGATACAAATTGATAATCCGCATTATCCTCAGGAATAACATGCTCCATATTAGCTCTATATTGTTTTACAGTGTTAAAATCATTTGGTAAAATCAAATAACCTTTACCATCACTTCCAATAGTCCAGAAGTATATATAACTATCCATCTTTAAAAATAATTTAACTTTAATATCCTCTCCAACCAAATAATTATTTTTAAAACCTCTAGCATAATCTATAGCATCATAATTTACCTCATCAACAATAGGGTCAGGATTGCTACTTTGATTAATATTAATTACTGCTGTAGGTACAACTCTAATATTCTTTGTGATATTAGTATTACTATGGTTATCATCTATACTAATATTAATAGATTTATCCGTAATATCTCCACTAACTCCTAAAACTACAGCTGTAACAAGTGACAATGTTATTTTCAACATCATATACTCCTAATTTTAATTTGTAAAACTATAACATTATGTAGAATCGATTCTAATTAAAAAACTTTCCTAAAAAACCTTGTAATTCTTCATCTAATCTATCATAATGGTCTCTTGCTCTTGTAACACCTAAATCTTCTGCATATGCATATAATCCTAATGCTCTTTTTCTATCTCGCTTGATTCCTATTCCATGTTCGTAGAATTGTGCTAAATCACATACTGCTTCTGGATAATCCTCTGTAGCTAAATAATTTATCTGTGTAAATGCTTCTGGTAAATCTCGTACTAAAATATTCCCTTGATATAACTCTCTTGCTAATGTAAATTGAGCATATAAAGATTCTGTTGTAGCAATAGTCAAAAGTAGATGTGAAGCTTCTGCAATATTGCCTTCACCTTTTAATCTTTTAATATCTTTTACGACATCTTCTATATCTTTCTCTGAATATCCCTCTAAACTAATTTTATAAAGTAGTCTCTCTTCACTCTCAAAACACTCTGGAGTCTCTTCTATTTGTGGATATTGATTTAACATATTTCTTAACTTCTGGTCTATATAAGAGATAGGCTCATATTTTGTTCCTTTTTCTATTTTCTCTTGCTCCTCCTTCTCTTGCTCTATTTTTTCTTCTTCTAATCTTTTCTTCTCTTCTTCTATTTTATCTTGACTAAATAGTTGCTGTAAATGTTCGTCTTCTATTGCTGGTTCAAGTATCCCTTTCTTTTTATCATCTATGATTCCTTCTGATTCTATCTCTTTTTCTATAATTTCAGTATCATCTTTAAGTGCTTTTTCCTCTTCTATTAAATCTTCCTCTTCCATTTTATCTGATGAAGGAGTAAATTTAACTTTAATATCTTCTACCTCTACCTCTTTTTTAATATCCTCTTCTACTTTTTCCACATTTGAAGGTAAAATCAAATCATCTTCGGAAGATTTATAAAATTGTTCATTTCCATTATTTTCTATTAATTCTTCTTCTTTATTAAAAGTCTTAGGAAAGGTAATTGAAGGGTCTATGATAGATGCTTTAATAGGTATATCATCTTTGATACTATTAAAACTGGCCATAATATCAGCTGTTGATGGAATATCATTATCATATTTCATAACTTTATCTATTTTATTTATCTCTCTCTCCATAGCCTTCATCTCATCTTTAGCTACAGGATTATAAACTGCCTCTCTCCCCTTCTCTCTAAAGAGTCCAAACTTATTAATAAGCTCCTCTTCTTCTATATCTTTATATTTTTTAGAGAGTATTATTTTCTTCTCTTTATCTTTTACTAATAGTTCATCTCGCATATTTTCAATTTTTTTATTTAAGTCAAGAGATTGTTCTTCTAATAATGCTAATTTTTCTTCACTAACTTCATCATCATAAGAACCATGAAGATAACGATTTATAAGATTAGATGCTTGTGCATAATTTTCATCATCTAATACTACTAAGATATTTTGTAATAACTTATCATTTTTATGTAATCTAAGTTTTGAGTGTTGTATGCTTATTGTCTCTTGGTCTGTAATAGATATTGCTATTTTAATAATTTGTAACCGTTTCCCAACTTGCCCTAATTGTGCCATAAAATACCCCATTAAAATTTTCTGATAATATCATATCAAAACTTTGATTAATTAGAGTAAAGCACCCAATACTAATAATCTACAACTATTTTCTAGTATAGATATCTTTTTAGCCATCTCTACTATATCACGGTCATAAGCAATAACTCCAAATCCTTTAATCAACAATAAATTAGTATTATATTCCTCAAAAGCTTTAGGTATCTCATAAGGAGCTCTATCAAGCCAATCATTTAAATTTTTAGGGTCATAAATCAAAACTTCACCTAAAAGTTTTTTGCCAAAATAATCTTGTGGAGAAACTTTACTATGTTTTAAAGAATATGCAGTAGCATAAGGTGGCATTGTATAAGATATATATTTAGCACTTGATATTAATCTATATATATGCTCATGTATCTCTGAATCACTAGATGCACTATTCCATCTATAATCTTTTTGAAGACAATCTAATTCTATAAGTGCCTCTCTATTAACTTCATCAAGAATAATAGATTTTTTATTAATAAGAAATGTATTTTTAATTACTCTTGCAGATATAGAACCATGATATACACCAAAAAAGTTTTTATTAAACATAGATAGTGATATATGCCTTATCTCTTCAATCAAATGTTTATCCAAATCCATCTATTACCCTTTTTGATTATATTTTTGCTATTATATCATTAAAAATAAGGATTTTTGTGAAGACACCTCATATACCTGTGTTATTAGATGAAGTGATAGAGAGTTTTAAAAATTTAGATGATGGTTTTGTCGTTGATTGTACTCTAGGATACGCAGGACATAGTAGCATTATACTCCAAAAATATCCAAATATTAAATTAATCGGTATAGATAGAGACCAAGAAGCTTTAGATTTTTCATCAAATAGATTAAAAGAGTATTCAGATAGAAAAACTCTATATAAAGGTACATTCTCAAATATATTTCCAACACTTAAAGAGCAACCAATAAAAGCTATATTGGCAGATTTTGGGGTCTCATCTCTTCAACTTGATAAAAAAGATAGAGGATTTAGTTTTAGTAGTCCAAATCTTGATATGCGTATGGATAGTAATTCTGAATTAAGTGCTTATACTGTTGTAAATGAATATCCAAGAGAAAAATTAGAATATATATTTAACCATTATGGAGAGCTGAACTTATATAGAGAGGTAACTAGTATAATATTAGAAGCTAGAGCTATAAAACCAATTAGTAGTGCTGTTGAACTTACAAAAATAGCACTAAAGGTACTTCCAAAAGGTGGAAAAATCCATCCAGCTACTTTAATGTTTCAGGCTATAAGAATAGAGGTCAATAATGAATTAGGAGAGATAGAAGGGTTATTAGATGCTTTAGAAAATTCTACTCCATCAGAAGCTGTCGTATCTCTTATTACCTTTCACTCACTAGAAGATAGATTAGTGAAAAATAAATTTAAAAAATGGTCTAGTGATTGTATATGTGATTCAAATGCTATTCGCTGTAGTTGTGGAAAAAATAATGCAATTGGAAAGATGATAAAAAGAAAACCTATTACAGCAACCAAAGAAGAATTAAAGATAAATAATAGAAGCCGAAGTGCAAAACTCCGTTCATTTAGATTTAGTAAATAGTGTATAAAGAATGAAATAATGAAAGAAAAAAGAGCTAAAAGAGAACCTAATGGAATATCGTTAGGGTTATTTTTCAAAACTATTTTAATTATGGGTATAGTTATCTTATTCGCTGTAATAAAAATATATTTAGCAAATCAAATATATTATGAAAGTAGAAGAATTAATTATATTCAAAGGGAAGTGTCTGCATTAGAAGAAGAGAATGTTATGCTTCAAAATCAACTTCAAGCACAAAAATTTAAAAACTGTGTAAGTGATGTAAATTTTTATACTGAATTAGATAATGAACGGACTCTTCAACTATAAATTTTTTCTTTATAGCTATGGTGTAGTTTAATAGTTTTTTCTAATTCATCTTCAGCTTTAGAAGATAGAGTTCCATCTTTTGATGACATATCAGTTAAAATAAGTTCTTCAATACCATTTAATAAGATATTAGTTCGTCTAACTTCACTCTGTGATAAAATATGTAAACTATTAAAATTTATATCTCCCTCTACATATCTAATTCTTCTAAGAGTAGCATTCTGCTCATCAAGATATATAGAAGCTGTTTTCATCACATCTATAACTATATTTAGATGTTCACTAATTCTCTTCATTTGTTTTTTACAATCCTCTTTCTTTATACAATAGAATTTAACATCCTGTGCAACCTCTTTTGCTTCTACCATATTATTTTTATTTTGTAATTCAATATAGAATGTATATATTCCATAAGCCACAATAGATGCAGATATTAAAACTATAATAATTCCAATAGGTATACTACCATCTCCTCCAGTATTTTTACCACCAATCCATAATAAAATTTTATTTAAATTCTCTAATGATGGTATTCCACTAGAATCTAGTTTAAGTGATAAGAGATGAGAAACAATATATATCCAACTAATAAGAACTATTATAGCTGACATAAATCCTAATACAATACCCTCAAATTTACCAGAAGACAATTCAGATATACTCAGAGAATCTACTTTTGGAGCATTCTCTACATTAATAACCCGTTTATTTTCATCTAATTCAACTATATTTTCAAGCTCATAACTTGCTAAAAGCCTTTGAGATTCATGTACATAATCATTTATTAAGTTTGACTTAACAACTTCATAATGTGCAATATCTTTATCTAAAATATTAATACAATCAACTGTCTCTTTTTCTGATTTCTCAACCATCTCTTTAGCTTCTTGTATCATATCACTAGGAGTCAACTCTTTTATTATCTCTTTCTCTTCCATCATATTTCCTTCTTTGGATTTTGTCAATATAATATCATATTTGTGATATAATTAAAGTATATATTTAATAAGCTGTTATATATTAGCTTAAATTGAGGATTTTTATGGGTATTTTTATTGCATTAATTGTGTTATCGGTTATAGTATTTTTTCACGAATTGGGTCACTTCACAGTTGCAAGGTTAATGGGTGTTAGAGTTGATGTTTTTAGTATAGGTTTTGGAAAAAAGATTTATAGTAAGATAATAGGTCAAACAGAGTGGAGTATATCTCTTATTCCTCTAGGTGGATATGTGAAAATGAAGGGTCAAGATGATACAGATCCAACTAAAATTAGCTATGATGACGATTCTTATAATAGCAAAAAACCTTGGCAGAGAATTTTAATACTTTTAGCTGGACCATTTGCAAATTTTGTATTAGCTTTTGTTCTATATATGATGATAGCTAATATTGGTGTTCCGAAACTATTACCTATAGTTGGTACAGTTGGAGAAGATACTCCTGCAATGAGTGCCAAACTTCAAAAAGATGATAAAATTTTATCTGTAAATGGAACTAAAATTTTATACTGGGAAGAGATAGGAAAAAAGATAAATAGTATAAAAAGTGGTGATATAGATTTAATTATTGAGAGAAACCATAAAGAGATAGAGCTTGTATTAACACCAAAAGTAATAGAAGATAAAAATATTTTTGAAGAGCCTATTAAAAGAAGAATTATAGGAATATCTGCAAGTGGAGAGACTATTGAAGTAATCTTTGGATTTGTTGGTGGTCTGATTTATGCATGGGATGAAACACAAAAAGCATCGGTTCTAATATTTACTAGTGTACAAAAACTTATTACAGGAGCTGTTAGTACAGATAAACTAGGTGGAGTTATTACTATTGTTGATGTAACATCTCAAGCAAGTTCTGCTGGTATTCTATCACTATTTTTCTTCTCTGCATTAATTTCTGTAAATTTAGGGGTTTTAAATCTTCTTCCAATTCCTGCATTAGATGGTGGACACATTATGTTTAATGTATATGAGATAATTAGGGGAAAAGCACCAACGGATAATGCATTATACTACATGACAGTAGCTGGGTGGGTTATGCTATTCGGGTTGATGTTTTTAGGCTTATATAACGATATAAACAGATTAATAGGAGGATAAGAATATGTTATCAAAAGAGAGATTAAGAGCAAATCTTGATGAAGTTATTTGGAATATTGAAGAGGCTAGAGTATCTGTTAGTGAACATCATATAGTAAAATTAGTTACTGTTGGAAAGTATAGTAAAGTGGAAAATATAGAGACTCTATATCACTTAGGACAGAGAGCTTTTGGAGAAAATCAAGTTCAACAATTAGAGAAAAGAAAAGAAATTTTAGTAAATCTTCCTCTTGAATGGCACTTTTTAGGAAATCTTCAGAAAAATAAAATTAATAAATTAATAGAACTAAGACCTTCTCTAATGCAATCTCTTAACTCTATTGAATTAGCTTTAGAATTAAATAAGAAATTAGATATTAAAGAGAAAAAACTAAACTGTTTGATGCAAATAAATTCATCAAATAATAATAATCAATCAGGTATAAATCCAGAGATGGCGAAAGATTTATACCAAGAAATAATAGAGAGTTGTCCAAATATAAATTTAAAAGGTGTTATGAGTATAGGTGCAAATGGTGTTGATGATATTGAAATTAAAGATAGTTTTGAGACAACCTATAAAATCTATGAATCTCTTGAACAAGATGGTGCTAATATATGTTCTATGGGAATGAGTGGAGATTATAAACTAGCTATCAAATGTGGATCTAATCTAATTCGCGTAGGATCGGCACTTTTCGTATGAAAAAAGTATTAGTGGGAATGAGTGGTGGAGTAGATTCTACAGTTACAGCTATACTTCTTCAAAAAGATAAGTATGAAGTTGTTGGTGTATATATGAAACTTCACGATGAAAAAGAGGGATACCATGAGGAGAACTACGCAAAGGCTCAAAGAGTTGGAGCATATTTAGGTATTGTTGTACATTTTATTGATTTTAGTATAGAATTTAAAAAAGATGTTTACGATTATTTTGTTGAGAGTTATAAAGCTGGATTAACACCAAATCCTTGTGTAAAATGTAATAGAACTATAAAATTTGGGAAAATGATGGACTATGCTGATAGTTTAGGTATAAATTTAGTCTCAACAGGTCACTATGTAAAATGTGATGGAAAAAATATATTTATGGCAAAAGATAAGAGTAAAGACCAAAGCTACTTTCTAACACAAATAGATAAAAAAGTTCTGCCAAGATTAATATTTCCTCTTGGAGAATGGCTAAAAGAAGATGTAAAAAAATTGGCTGAAGATATAGAAATATTAGCTGATATTGCATCTCAAAAAGAGAGTTCAGAAATATGTTTCGTAGAAAATGACTATACAGAAATTCTTGCTAAATATATGGATATTGATATTCAAGGAGATACCCTAAATAGTGAAGGTGAAGTTATAGGAAATCATAAAGGATATATGCACTATACAATAGGAAAAAGAAGAGGATTCTTTGTAAATGGAGCACATGACCCACATTTTGTATTAAAAATAAATCCAAAAGAGAATCAAATAATTGTTGGTAAAAAAGATGAACTAGAAGTAAATAATTTTAGCGTTAAAGATTTAAACCTATTTGAAGATATACAAACTTTTGAGTGTCAAGTAAAAGTAAGATATAGAACTAATGCTATTCCTGCATCTGTTGAAATAGAAAATAATATTGCAAAAGTAACTCTTGAGAAACCTGTATTTGGATTAGCAATAGGTCAAACAGCATCATTCTATAATGAAGAGAAGCTATTAGGTGGTGGTGTTATAATAACTTAAATATTTAACTACTTATGAGTAAGTTCTATTACAATCTGATGAGATAATTTATCAAATGCAATATTCATATTAGATACTATACTTTTCACATCTTGTTTTGTAGCTATTTTAATATTAAATAGATTAGTTTTATAAACAGAGTTCTTATTTGTAGTCCAATTACCTTCAAGATATATATCTCCATTATAAGATATAAATCTATTTACTAGTATAGATATTTTTATTGTTGGCTCTGTAGCAACACCCCAAGGATATGAATATACTCTAGGATTATTAAAACTTTTTTGTATGATAGTAATCAATTTCTTAGTTAAAGAATTCTCCATATTTTCTGCCCATAAACTATTTTCTAAATATTTTATCTCTGCAGATGATGTCTGAATTACAATCTGTGATTGTTGCATATATTCTGGTAATATAATTTTTTCTATTCCAATAGTATTAAGAATAGCTCTCTTATATTCACCATTTACAGTTGGCTCTTTAAATATAAAATAGTTTTTGGAGGTTGATGTACAACCTATAATTAAACTACTTATTGATAATAAAATATATTTTTTCATAATTAATCTCCGAATATTAATAAATTAGGTTTTTTGTCAATCTGTTTAATTAACTTCCGTGTTGCTATAGATGTTTTATACACCTCTTCAAGCATTTTTGTTAGTTGACTGGATAGAAGAGATTTAGATTTATCTCCTCTTATTAATGAGTCAACTGTCTTAAGAGATTTTCTAAGAGACTTTAGCGTTCTATTTATTTCCAATGGAGTTGCATTAAGTTCTTTGGAAATAATCAACTTATTAAGCGAATTTAAAGTTCTATTTACACTAATCAAAAGTTCCTCTATAGATGCTTTATTATCATCTAAAATAGTTCCAAAACTATCTATAGATTTATTAGTTGATACAATAAGCTCTTTTAATGGCAAGTTTTTAATCATAAATAAAATATCATCTAGACCATCTATCAAGCTACTCTCTTTCCTATCAATAGTTGGAAATATAGAATATTTATCTATATTAACTATTCTTTTTGATATATTATCATCTGTAAACAACAATTCAATATATTGCAATTTAGTCAAAGGGTCTCTACTCTCGATTGATGCTCTCAATCCATTATTAACTGCCTCTTTTAAATTATCTTCTCCACTATTCTTAGGATATTCTAAGTCATAAAATATAGAACTATCTAGGGATACTAAAATATTAGATGTTATTACATGTGTCTTACTATTATATAAAAGTTTAATATCCTGTACTCTACCTATATCGTATCCTTTGTATACAAGAGAGGCATCACGATTTAATTTAGCTGTTGATTTTTCAAAAGTTAATAAATAATCTTTTACCTCTCCCTTTCCTCGTTTACCTATTCTTTTATTTATTGCAATAGAACTATTCTTATATAACCTAAATACAAAATCTTTATCTATTAAATTCTTATTATCTTTTCCTGAAGATGAAAATTCTATTCCTCCACGAATAATATTTGTAATTGGAGCTAGAGTAAAATCTAATTTACCATGAACATAATCAATATTTAATGCACTTTTTACCCAAAATTTTGAATTTAAATGAATATAATCTTGAAAAGTATCTTTTATAAAAATAGATATATCAACACTTTTGCCATTATTAGATATTTCAACATTCTCAACCTCACCAGCTTTTAACTCTTTAAAGAATATTGGAGTCCCTTCTGTTATATTATATGATGTAGATGAATTTAGATGGAGATGCAAACCTTTTTTCTTTATTTTAATAGATTTTTCCAACCCTATAAACTCTTTTTTATTCATTTTTGTTTTTTTACTACTCATATTAATATAAGTTCCAGAAATAATAGTATCTAAACCAGAAATACCACCTATTCCAACTTCTGGCTTAACAATCCAAAACTCTGCATTATCATTAAGATATGGTATCGCCTCTTTATCCATTCTAGCAATAACTTTAACACCATCTCCATCATTTCGTAAAGCTACCTTTTCTATTTTTCCGATAACCACATCTCTATATTTAATTTGACTTTGTCCAGATTTTAAACCTTTATTATTTTTAAAGACTATTTCTATTTTTGGTCCAAGTTGTGAAAAATATTGAAATGCCAACCAACCAGCTATAAGTAGAGATATAAATGGTACTATCCAAATAGATGTAAATAAATTAAATCTACTAGATTTCTTTATTATAGGAATATTTTCTGACATCTTTATCCTTTTATTAATCTAATATCAAATGAATTAGCTGACATTATAGTGAAAAATACAGATAAAGCAAACGCTGTTGATGCTGTTCCTGCTAACATGGATATACTAGATAGATGAATTAACCCTGCTAATATTGCCACAACAAAAACATCTATCATAGACCAAGGCCCTATTATCTCTGTAATATAATATAACTTATATTTTTCTATTTTACTGCTATTTCCTAATGAGTATTTAGAACTTATTAGAAGATATAATATTAGTAAAAACTTAAAAATTGGTACAAATACAGATGCAAAAAGAATTACTATTGCGATAGGATAAGATTCATGTTCCCAAAGTAAAACAACCCCACCTAATATGGTACTTCCATCTTCTGTTCCAAACTGTTTTACAATAAGCATAGGATATAAATTAGCAGGAATATAAAAAATTATAGCTGTAATTAAATAAGCCCAACTCTTTTCTGTTCTAAATTTACTATGTTTATATATTTGAATATTACACCGACGACAAATATTAACTTTTTCAGTATCTCTATTTACTGCTTCACATATAGGACATCTTATTAATTTATTTTTATTTTTCATATTGACTCCTCTAGTTTCTCTAAATCTAATATAGTATTTTCAATTGGTTTATCTTCCATTAGTATTTTATTATATCTCTCCATCTAAAATAGTAGCAAAAGCTTCTACCAATTTAATAGCATCTTCTAGCTCTTTTTTATAAAGTGGATTCGTAATATCATAATGTGATTGAGGATTTAATATTCTATCTTTTATTCCATTTATATCATGAAAAGTATTCTCTTGAAAAATATTTTCTAAAGATATTAAAGCCTCTTTAACTTTATTTGCAAATTCAATACATTTTTCCACTTTTTTATTATTAGGAATATTATCACAATTATCAAAACCTTTTAATGCAATAATTAGTGGAGCAAAACAGTTATCTAGTTTTTTATAATTATCTTTGATTTTAGCTGTATCAATCATTCCTTCTAATGATTTAAGACCTAAATAGTCATAAAGTTGTTTCTCTACCTCTTTTCTTAAAAAGTTAGATGCAACCTCATACTCTCTTCTATTAAAATACTCAATAGCTTTTTCATGGTAGGTTTGGTAAGTCTTTAATAATGGTTTTTCTATCTTTGTATTCTCATCAATATCCAAATACATCTCAAAATATTTCCACTCACCTTTCTTTACATAATTAAACTTCTGTTTAGCCATCTCGAAAAAAGCTTTATCACGATTTGACATATCAAGAGATATTAATAAGTCATCAAGCACCAAAAGTTTTAAAGGACTATTTTTGAGTTTTATTTCAGTGATAGCAAGTCGTACAGACAAAGCAATGGCTGTAAGTTTAGCTTCATTAAAATAACTTTGAGGTCTTAAAATAGCAATAGCAATATCATCTTCTCCTTCTTCTTTTATAATGCTAAGTGCTACTTTTATTTTAGGTTTAGTAAAAGTTTCTTTTCCATATTTTCCCTCTTCAATAGAGAG
>JAMOSL010000172.1 GCA_027063105.1 Campylobacteraceae bacterium | reverse complement strand
ATCATTTATTGTAATTTATATAATAAATAAACTTATTCAGTTAAGAGCTGATGATGAGGAACAATTAGAAGGTCTTGATGCTATTGAGTGTGGAATGGAAGCATATCCAGAATTTACAAGAAGTATATAAAAGGAAAGAATATATGAAAAGAATAGAAGCAATAATTAAACCATATAAATTAGATGATGTAAAAGAAGCATTAGTTGAAATCGGTATCGTTGGAATGACTATATCTGAAGTAAAAGGTTATGGAAGACAACAAGGTCATTCAGAGTTATATAGAGGTGCAGAGTATATTGTAGAATTTATACCTAAAGTAAAAATAGATATTATCGTCGAAGAGAAAGATGCAGAAGGAGCAATTGAAGCAATAGCATCATCTGCAAAAACTGGTAAAATTGGAGATGGTAAGATTTTTGTAAGCTCAATAGAAAAGACTATTCGGATAAGAACTGGCGAAGAGGATGAAGAAGCTATATAAGAGCCTCTATCACCACAGGGAGATTAAATTACTTAGCTTTTAGTAGAGATACAAATTTCTTTCTCTGCTCTGGAGTTAATATTTTGAGAGTTTTTTCTATCATATCAGCTCTTGAGTTTGTAATTGTAACAGTTCTTGTTGTTGCTGCTTTTAACATACCTTTTCTATCAACACCTTTTTCAGTAATGAAATCACCTGTTTTAAGTTTATTAGATTTATGATTTTTAATGGTTTTACGCATATCTTTTCTACTAGCTCTTAACTCTTTTCTCTGCTCTTTTGTTAAGTTAAGTTGTTGAAAGATATTTTTCATATTATGCTTCTTACCTTTTATCTGTTGTCCATGCCCTTGACCATCTTTAATTGGTGCTTCAGCATATAATAAACTGCTTCCCATACATCCAATAATAGTTGCAACTGCTACGCTTTTTAATATACTCATGTTTTTTCCTTTAATTTTATTTATTTTACTAATATAAACTTATATCTTAGCCATGTAAAATTCTAATAATACTGAGTCTGCTAGATTTGGAATTATACTATGATACTCATCTATATAATATCCTTTTCTATTCTCAAATGGTTTATTTATAAAGATAATATTTTTTATATTCTTTGTTTTAAGTAGAAGTGGTACAGTATTATCATTTTCAAATAAAGAGCCATCAACAAATGAATATTCATACATCGTATTAGTAATTTTCATCTTATAATCATATAATGAATTTGCACTATCTACACTATATCCCATCTTTAAGAAAACTGCTTTAAATAGTTTATGCTCTACCTTTGACTCTTTGTATAAGATAATATCTACATTCTCTTGACCTTTAGTGATTTTATTTGGAAAATACTCTTTTAACATATTAAGCATTAAATCTAATTCTAATGGTTTTGCTAAGAAGTTATCTAATCCCTCACTTAATAATCTCTCTCTATCACCTTTAAGATTATTAGCTGTTAATGCAATAATTGGGATATGAGGCTTAATAAACTCCTCTTCATACTCTAATATTGCATGTGTCGACTCTATTCCTCCCATGATTGGCATTCGAATATCCATTAAGATAATATCATATTTACCAGATTTACGCATCTCAAATGCTTCTTCACCATTATTTGCAATCTCAATATCTACTCCCATATTTGATAATGAATATTGAATTAATTTTTGATTAATAATATTATCTTCTGCTACAAGCATTTTAAGGTCTCTAAATGAGAAAATATACTCTTTCTTATCATCTCCAATATCATTTTTATCTTCAATAGGGGTAGTTATGTTTAATTTCATAATACTATTTAGAGCGTTTTGAATTTTTGTAAAATTTACTGGTTTAAAAATAGTAGCATCCACAAAATCTAATAAATTTTTATCGTTCTCTCTATTTAAATAGTGTTTTGAAATATAAACTATTCTCATAGAACCTCTAGGGTATTGTTGAAATTTAGAAATATCAATATCATCTAAAAATAAAACGCTAGGTCTCTCTACCTCTTCTAAATTGAATACCTCATCTAACGAGTTAAAATCCCTAAATGTAGCTCCAGTAAATTCTATATACTGTTTTATATTATCTTTTTCTTGATGTTGAATATTATTATTTTTTGACATATAAAATCCAACATTACAACTATTATATTTAACTAAAAGCTCTTCACCCTCTGGCATATCTAATATAAAGAAAAATGTGGAACCTTCTCCTTGAATACTATCTATATCCAATTTACCTCCCATAGCATTTATAAATTTAGTAGAAATAGTAAGTCCAAGTCCAGTTCCACCAAACTTTCTATTTGTTGATA
Source organism: Campylobacteraceae bacterium (assembly GCA_027063105.1). Taxonomy (GTDB): domain Bacteria; phylum Campylobacterota; class Campylobacteria; order Campylobacterales; family Sulfurovaceae; genus SZUA-451. Next base: position 3,021 of record JAMOSL010000172.1, on the reverse strand, counting down.
TATCCTCTTGAGAAAAAGCTTTAAAGATATTCTCTTTCTGTGCTTCACTAACTCCAATGCCTGTATCTTTTACAAAGAATTTAATACGAGATTTTCCATTTTCAGAACTAATTCTCTCTATTCCTATATCAATAACACCCTTCTCCGGAGTAAACTTAATAGCATTACTAATTAAATTCACGACTACCTGTGTTAATTTTGTAGGGTCACCGATTAGTTTTGTTTTTATATGAGGATCTATAAATAATTGAAGACTTATATCTTTCTCATCTGCTTTTGCACCATAAGACTCTATCGCTGATTCAAAAGTGTTGAAGGGGTCAAAAGCTATATCTTCTAATTCAACCTCATTTTCTTGAATTTTTGCAAGGTCTAATATGTCATTTACAATAATAAGAAGATTTTCTGAACTATTATCAATAATATTAATAAATTGAGACTGTTCATCAGATAATTTTGTCTTTTTTAGAAGTTGTGTAAATCCTAAAATACCATTTAATGGAGTTCTTATCTCATGAGACATATTTGCCAAGAACATATCTTTTGCTTTATTTGCCTCAGATATAGTATCTGCCATAAATTTATAAATTTTAATTTTATCTTTTTTCTTAATGATAGAGTTAAGTTCATTTCTCTGGTCATCATTTAGATTTAAACTAATATCATTAATTGCTGTAATAAAATCTTTTGCCTCTTTTCTAAAAAGTCTAAAAATCATATCTATTATCAAAATAGTAAATAACAATATAACTAATATTGATAACTGAATATATAATCTCTTTCTCTTTTTCTCTATATTTTGATTAATTCTACTCTCCATAAGAGTTGTCATAATATTTTGTGATTCTAATATCTTTGCTATTTTTTCTGTTTCTAGCCTAAACCACTTTCCTCTATTATGTTTCTGCATGGATTTATCTACAGAGTTTAATATTATATTTGCTCGTATATCATTCACTCTATCAAAATATAAAGCATCATCAAATATTTGAGATAATTTTTCTACAATTTTATCATTATTTATAATTGAAAAATCTGGCAGAATATCTGCATCAATCAATCTATCCCAAAGTTCAAATTCTTTAGGTGAAAAAGATTGCATTGTTGCTAATTTATAAGAGACAAATCCTCTCTCTATCTCTATGGACTCTTTTACTTTTAAAAGTTTAGAATATATTTTTATAAAATCACTATTTGATTTAAGTTGTTCCAATTTGATAATTTTATCTAGTTTTAGCTTTTGCATATATGAGTAAAATTGATTAGTATCTACATCATTCTTCAATATAGACTCTACAATTAATATTTCTGAAATAACTGCATGACTAAAAAAATCTATATATTTATCGAAAAAATATGTATGAAAATCTATATTATTTAATTTAATTTTATCTCTAACTCCATCTAAGTTTTCTAAAGTTTTAAACATCTGAATAGAAGCTATAGATGAAGAAGATAATTTAAGCGAAGATATAATACTATCAACTTTCTTTTGTTGTCTTTTTAGTATATCAAATGCACTGAAATCATCTCTATTTACTATATATATAACAGACAAATCTCTCTCTTTATTTATATTATCCAGAAGACTATCTAACTCTTTTAAATATGAAATCTTATCTTTAACTAATGAAGAATTTTTAACTTCATTAAAACTTAAAAAAGTATAATAAGAGATAACAAAGAAAAGAATAGCTAAGGGTATAATTAATATAGATTCACGAATTTTATTATTCATATATAATCTCCAAATTATTGATTTTTACGGTGATAATTTTCTAATATTTTTGCATTCTTCTTAACTTCTGAGGAAATTAACAATACGATATTTGGAACTCTAGACTCTTTAACATCTTTTAAGAAACTATTTAATACACTCCAATTTCTCTCAATATTAATAATATGTTTTATATTCTTTGAACTATAGTTATAAGTATTTATATAATCCAAATCTTTCTCCATATCTTTCATTGATTTATCTAGCATATCCTGATATGAGAGGTTATCTGGTTCGATTAAAAGAGCCATATAATACTTTATCACTCTATCTATCAAAAATGATATATCTTTCATTTTAATTAGAATCTTCTCTTCATCAGATGGTTTATATTTAAGATTTTTACTAATTGTCTCTGCACCTTCTAATAAAACTTCACTATAATCTACCATTAATGCTGGATTATCCTTATTAAAAGGGTCTAATAGTATCTTTTCTATTTTATCCTTACTATAATCAAGAAATGTCAAAATATCCTTTGAATCTTCATCTTTTGTAGATTTTGCAATTAATCTAAACTGCTCATCTAACGATTTTAGACCAGAATAAATAGCCTTTTTCTCTTTTTTTTTCTCATTATTATAATAATAATATAGATAATTCTTAACAATCTCTTGACTAATCATACGAATATTTTCAGATGCTTCCAAAAGAGATATTTGATTACGAATAGATGAAGAGTGAACTTGTGAGGACAATATTAATATTAATATTATATATTTATATGATTTCATCATTTATTTTTTTTCCAATTCATTAACATATAATCCAACTATTTTATCCATTTTATTTGTAATTTTATCTGTACTAGCATAAACTATTTTAGGTAATCCACCTTTTTTAATATTTAAATAAAACTTATTTACGATACTCCATAACTTAGAAACTGCTACCAATTCTTTATTTATTTCAGGGGTATTAATATCATTTGATATTAATTTTTCTAAAATTTTATTAAACTCTTCAACACTATCCTTCATTTGAAGTATGGTATTATCATCTCTAATACCATTCTGATATGCTATATAATATTTAGCAATCCGTTGAGATAACATTCTTTGTTTTCCTGCCATATCTATAATATTATTTGATTTAACATTCTTACTTAATGCCTTGACTATATAATCACTACCTTCAAGCATTGATTCACTTAAATCTAAAATTATAATACCATTATCTGAAGAATAATTAGGTTTTAAGATATCTACAAGTTCAGTTAAACTCATATCAACAAAATGTACAAG
>JAMOSL010000171.1 GCA_027063105.1 Campylobacteraceae bacterium | reverse complement strand
TTATTAAAAAAATTAAAGAACCTATTTTATTAAACGATTTATATATAGCTGGTTGCGATATTTATCCAAAATTAAAAGATTATTATCAAGAAGGTTGGTACTTTTCGGGTAGTGGAAGTAGTTTCTTTAGAATAATTTAAAAAATTCATAATAAATATTATTTTCTAATGATATAATTATCTTTTATTTAAAGGAGGTTTATTTATGTCTACTGCTGTATATCCTGATATCTTTGATGAACTCAAAGTACAAGTTAGAGAAGCTGGTTTATTGGATAGAGTGCCTGTTAGAGGGTCGATAGAGATGGTTGCTGTTATTTTATCTTTAGTTATTGCATACTCTACTGCAATAATGTGGAATCCATTTCTATTAGGGTTATTTATGACTCTTATTTTTACAAGGGCTGTTTTTGTATCTCATGATATTTTACATACTCAATATTTTAAAAACAAGGCTCTTTCAACAAAACTTAGTTATCCATTCTCTGCAATTATCCTTAGTAACTCATCATCTTGGTGGGATTTTAAACATAATATTAATCATCATACATATTGTAATACAATTAATAAAGATGAAGATATTATGGCACTTGATGGAGCTTTTACTCCAAACAATAAAGGAAATAGTCCATTTCTTAAAAAGTATAAACACATTATATTTTGGGGTGCTATGTTCTTTATGTATCCAGCATTTATTGCACAATCATATAGTTTTGCACTAAAAAGAAAAAATTATGGTGAGTTTGCCCTAATGTTACTTCATTGGCCAATTATTTGGGGTACAATGTTCTATATTTTGCCATTTAGTGATGCTTTAATAGTTTTGTTAACTTTAAATTTTGTTTTATCTCCTTGGTTGGCATTTGGCTTTATTACAAATCATTTGGGTTGTGAGGCTTTTAATGAAGAAGAAGGAAAAAAGTTGTCTTGGATGGAACTTCAAATGCGTACAAGTCGTTCTTTAAGTGGTGGAGCTTTTATACATTGGTTTTATGGTGGACTGAATACTCAAATAGAACATCACTTATTCCCTAAAGCTCCTAGGTTTAATCTTTTAAAAGTTCAAGATATGACAAGAGAATTTGCAAAAAAGAATAATATTCCATATTTTGAAACGACTCCTATTCAAGCTTATGTTCAAATAAATGATGCAATAAAGAGTTATTAAAATTATAAACTATGATATAATATCTCCTAAAAAGAGATACTATGTCTATAAATATTATTGCAAAAAATAAAAAAGCTTATTTTGATTATGAAATAATTGAAAAGTTTGAAGCAGGTCTTATACTACAAGGTAGTGAAGTGAAAGCACTTCGAGCAAAAAGAGCAAACTTAAAAGATGGATATTGTCGTTTTATTAAGAATGAATTATTTTTAATGAATGTTCATATTGCTTATCTAAATACTGCAAACTCTCATTATACACCAGATAGCCGAACCCCTAGAAAATTATTATTGCATAAAAAACAATTAGATAAAATATTTGCAAAAATGGGAAGAGATGCATTAACAGTTGTTCCTCTAATGGTATATTTTAATGAAAGAAATCTAGCAAAAATCAGTATTGGATTGGCAAAAGGAAAACAACTTCACGACAAACGACATGATTTAAAACAAAAAACACTTAACAGAGAAGCTCAACAAGCTATGAAGCAAAGATAAATATATGAAAATAGCTTTTATTGGAGATATTGTTGGTAGACCTGCTAGAGAGATAATTCAAAAGCATCTTCATAAATTACAAGTAGATTACTCTATAGATTATACTATTGCAAACTATGAGAATGCTAGTCATGGCTTTGGACTTACAGAAAAAAACTGTAAAGAGCTTTTAGATAGTGGGATTGATATGATGACAGGAGGGAATCATAGTTTTGATAAAAAAGAGATTATAAATATGTTTGATAAATATCCACTAATTCGTCCAATAAACTATCCCACAATAACAGCAGGAAAAGGTATTTTGATAACAAAGATTTCAAATAAAGATGTAGCAATTATAAATCTTATGGGACACTATACAATGCCAATGGCAGATAACCCTTTTACCAAAATTATAGAAGTTGTAGAAGAGTTAGAGGCTAAAAATATAAAACGAATTATTATAGATATTCATGCAGAGTCTAGTGCCGAAAAAAGAACTCTTTTATATATGCTAAAAGATAGAGTTAGTGCAATTTTAGGAACTCATACACATATAGGAACAGACGATTTAGAGATTGTTGATGGATGTTGTTATGTCACAGATGTTGGACTTACTGGATGCAGAGATAATGTTATTGGCATGAAAAGTGATACTCCGATACAGAGAGTTCTAACAGGTTTTGGAGGACACTTAGATGTTCCAGATAAATGTAAAACTATTCTACAAATGATAATATTTGAATTAGATGAGAATGGTAGAGCTATTCATACACAAAAAATTAAATTATATGAAAATGATGAGAAGGTGGTCACACCAACTTATATCCTACACCCCAAATAGGAATAAAATACTCCTTATCTCCTTTTGGGTCTATCTTTTTTTTAAGTCTATTAAGAGTTACATTTATTGTTTTATCATTAAAATTATCTCCAACATCAGCCCAAACTTCACTTTTCAAAAATTCTCTATCTAAATTTTGGTTTGGATTTTTTATGAAGGTTAGTAAAAGTTTAAACTCTATATTTGTCAAATCTATTTTAATATTATTTATAATAAGTATTTTACTATTTGTATCTAATACAAGGTCTCTATGTTTTATTTTATCTTGATATTTAACTCCTAATCTTCGTAAAATTGCCTCTATTCTAAAAAGAACATCTTTAATTTTATATGGTTTTGTAATATAATCATCACAACCCCTTTCAAATCCTTCATATATTTCATTTTCGGAAGTTTTTGCACTTAAAAATATTACAGGAATATTATATCCATAACTTCTAAGATTTGAAACAAAATTACTACCTTCACAATTAGGAAGATTTCTATCAACTATCATAAGTGATGGCTTTTCTTCTTCTAGGAATTGTTCAACCCCATTACAAGATAAAAAACCCATAGTTTTATATCCTGCTTTTTCTAATTGATATTCTAACAACTCTAATAAATCTTCTTCATCTTCTAATATAAGAATCTCTATAGGCATAATATAGCATCTCCTAAACATCATAAAGTTTATTTATTGTAATATAATTGTGTTATAATTTGGATTAACATAAATTTACTTAATAGAGATAAAAGGAGCAAAAATGCCAAAAACTATATTTAGGAAACCACGAAGAAGAGTTGAGAGAGTATTTATACATTGTAGTGCATCGGATAACCCAAAGCATGATAATATTGCTACAATGAGGAGATGGCATTTAGCTAGAGGATTTAGTGACATTGGCTACCACTTTTTTATACATAAAAATGGAAAAATTAGTAAAGGTAGAAATATAGAAAAAATTCCTGCAGCTCAACGAGGAAATAATAGTGGGACAATTGCTATATGTCTACATGGTTTACAAAAAGAAAAATTTACAAATTTACAATTTAAAGCTATCAAAGCTATATGTAGCGACATAAATAACGCATACTTTAAAAATGTAAGCTTTCATGGACATAAAGAGGTAGCAGCAAAGGCTTGTCCTGTATTTGATTATAAAAAAGTTTTAAATTTAGATAGATTTGGTTCATTAGGTTTAGATAGCACTATTGTATTAGGTGTAGAAAATAGTAGTGAAAATGAATTTCAAAGAATAAACTATGGAGATCAAGGTGATAAAGTCAGAGAACTTCAAAAACTATTATCTATTAAAGCTGATGGTGATTATGGTAAAAAAACTCTAAAAGCTGTAAAATCTTTTAAAAGACAACATGGTTTGTATAATAGTGGTGTTATTACGAGAGAGGTATGGGAACTTCTTAAAAAGCCTGTATTAGAAAATGTTAGAACAGAGGATTCATCTAAACTTCCAGAGTTAAAAACTGGTTCAAGAGGTGCAAGTGTTGAACTACTTCAAGAGCTTCTATTTATCAATGTTGATGGTAGATTTGGTGAGAATACGGCTAGAGCTGTTAGGAATTTTAAAGAAAAACATGGATATTATCCAAGTGATTTAGTTCAAGAACATATTTGGAAATTATTATTTAAAGTAAGAAGAGTTCCACATTATGAATAAGATAATATATATAATTTTACTTAGCACACTTTTAATATCTCAAACTATTAAAGGTGGTACTATTACAGATGGATTAGATTTAGCAAATGTTAAAATTGCAAAACATATAGATTATACTAGAGTAGTCTTTTATGTAAATTTTTGGGAAGGTCATTCAAAACCAAATACTCCTGCTGATACTACAGGAAGTTATAAATTTGTATTAGATGAGAATAATAAAAGTATAAAAATAGAGTTGTCTGGATTTAGAAGTTCTACAATAAAAAATATAAAACAAGATATAAAAATAGTTGACAGTATCAAATCTATTGAAGAGTTAAAGGGTGAAGAGTATGCAGATGATAGTAGTATATTTTATAATATAGTTCTGAAAGATAAATCATCTAAGATTAAAGCTTTTACTCTTGAGAATCCATCAAGAATTGTTTTAGATATTTATTAGACTCTTAGATAAAATAGATTATTATGGTAGTTAGATTTTGAATAGGATTATAAATGAGAATAATTTTTAATAGTGATAGCAGTTTTGATGATGATTTTAATGAGTTACTCGAAAGAGGTAAAATGGATATGGAGGGTGTTACACATATCGTAAATTCTCTATTGAATGAGATAAAAGAAGATGGCAATAATGCACTTATAACTCAAATATCAAAATTTGATAGATGGACACCTAAAGATGCTAATGAATTACTAGTGTCAACTGATGATATGAAGAAGGCTTATAATAATATTGAGCCAACACTAAGAGATGCTTTACATCTAGCATATAATAGAATAGAATCTTATCACCAAAAACTTATGCCAAAATCGTGGTTTGATTTTGAAAAGAATGGTTCTATGTTAGGACAGAAAGTTACTGCTGTTGATATTGCAGGATTATATATTCCTGGAGGAAAAGCAGCATATCCTAGTTCTCTTTTAATGAATGCTATTCCTGCGATTGTTGCTGGAGTTGAAGAGATTGTTGTTTGTACTCCAACACCTGATAATGAAATTAATGAACTACTTTTAGCTGCTTGTCATTTATGTAAAGTTACTAAAGTATATAAAGTTGGTGGTGCTTCTGCTATTGGAGCTATGGCTTATGGAACAGAGACTATTCCTAAAGTGGATGTAATTACAGGTCCTGGAAATATATTTGTTGCTACTGCTAAAAAGCTAGTTTATGGCGAAGTCAATATTGATATG
>JAMOSL010000170.1 GCA_027063105.1 Campylobacteraceae bacterium | reverse complement strand
CCATTGAATATCTATGATATAAAATTAGCATAAATGTAATAAGTGTAACCAAATATAATATTATAAAGAATCCACTTTTATAATTATATAAAGCTGTATATGCTTTTGAAATTTCATCTCTATTCATAACTCTTACATTATAAAAGAGAAGATGTATTTTAGTTATAATGGTATCCCATTCAGAGTTATTCAAAACATTAAAAGATATATCTGTGACCTCATCATCATTCATTCCAAATATCTCTTTAGCTAAATCAATAGACATAATTATCATATCATTTGAAATTAAATTAGCCTCTCTTGGAATAGTTTTATATATTCTTACATCTCTAAATTCACCATTAGGCATTTTAAATGAAAAATTATTTTTATAAAATCGTTTATTCATAAACCTCTTAATACCATCTCCAACTATCATATTATCAGATGAAAAGAACTCTTTTAAGTTAATATTATCAATAATCTGCTTAAGATGCTTCTGATTTATATCATCAAAAAAATCTACTCCAATAATTAAAAAACTTTTTCCTTTTGGTTCAAATAGGTATCTACCATATACTCTAGCCATAATTTGAGAAACTCCATCTATTTTAGATATATTATCTATCCAATCTATAGGAGTATTAACAATCTCTGCACCTTGAACTTTTGACAATATGAAATCTGGTTGATTTTTAAGTGTTGAACTTATGCTACTTTGAATAGATGAAGATATAAAAAGAACGCTACTTAATAAAAATATGATTATTATAGATATGATTATTATACCAATATGTTTAACTCTCTCTTTGAATAAAAGAAGTGTTAGAAAATGTAAGAATATATTATTTTTGTTCATATATAAAATCCATTCTATTAATTAATCCCATATCTGGGTAATATTTATTTAATTCTGTTTCTGTAGAAAATAATCTAGGTTCAAAATAGAGTGTACTGAACGAAGGAGAGTGTATTTTTGTAAGAGAAGATACGCTAATAATATCTCTATTGTCTAAATCAAAAGATAAATAATTAACAATTACAAATAGGATGCTTACAGATAGGAATATTAGTAAAATATAAAACTCTCTAATCATTTAATTAAGCATCTAATTTCATTACCAAAATATCTGTAATTTCAATGAATCTTAATATTTTTTTACCATTATGGTCTTTCATAAATGTATCAGCAGATTTTTTATCTTTAAATGAAATAAACTCTCTTCCCATTGGACCAAAAACATTAGAATCATATACAAAAAATGCATCTTTTGCAGATATAGGTTTTAGTGTATAATAATCACTTACCAACATCTTTTCTATTTTCTCTCTATCATATTTAAAATTTCCATTAAATATATAATATTTCATCATATCTTTTACGCCATCAAAATAGTAATCTTTTCCAGATATAACCATTTTTGTACTCCATTTAGGATATTTATAAACGAACATACCACATACAGGACATTTAGCATCTTTTGGAACAGATATATATAATTTAGTGTCAGTTTCTTTTAAATCAATATTATTTAAATAGTAATTAACTGCTTCTAGTTTTCTATTTGATAGTTTAGGACATATAACTTGTTCTTTATCTTTATTACAGAGAGTATTAACTATTTTCTCTCCCTTTTTATATAAAGCTGTATTATTATTAGAAAAAGATATACTAATAATAATACATAGAGATATTAATATCTTCATCTATTTTTTAAAATCATTTTGTGCTTTTTTAATAGCTTCATCAAAGTTTAAAACTTCTCCACCATTATCTTTTGCAAAGGATTTAGCACTTTTCTCTGAAGCAAAAGCATATTTACTAACTTTAGACATAGTTCCTTTTTTAGAACTACCAACTATATAGAAAGCATCTTTAGCATTAATAAATTTTAAAGATTCAACATCAACAACTTTAATATCTTTTACTTTTAAACCCTTGTTAATATCTCCAACAAGACAATAAATAGAACAATATTGTTTTGCTTTACCATCAACTGTAGAAGAATGGTTTGTTTTGTAAAATTTAGGTAAATTCATACCACACTCTGGACAAGATAATTTAGTATCTCCATTTTGAAGTATAATAGCCTTATCTACTGAAACACTCTGGAACATCTCTTTCATCATTTTTGGCTTATCTTCGCCACTCATAGCAGAACCACATTTACCCTCACCACACTTCATTTGAGCATTTATAGCTGTAGATAAACCACTCATAACCAATATCGCCAATAAAACTTTCTTCATATTCTTCCTTTTAATTTAGATAACCTAATTATCAGTAAATAGTGTTAAATTTATGTTAATTTGGTACAACTCTCTTGACCAATCTCTTTATATCTATAGTAATAAAACTCAACAAACTCTTTTACTAAGCTATCTTTTGGTAAATATATATTTTTATCTTTAGATACATATCTATATAAATAGCTTCCTGCATCTATCTTTCTAATATATTGAGAAACTAAATCTTTATATGCCTCTTGATATAGTGCTTTCATAATATCATATCTACTATAATCTATTCTAATTTGTTCATCAAATGTAATTACTCCACTCTTAAATAGAATATCAAGATGAATTAATCCTTCACAATAATATGGCAATACTTCACCAACAGATTGCCATGCCATAAGTCCAACAGCTCTTGAAACCAAATCATCTACTAAATATTTTTTCAGCTCTTCATCTTCATTATGGAAAAATGCCATAAGTCCACCAGCTGTAGCTTTAAACTCTTCTATATTTTTAAACTGACCAGTTCGATTCATTTTAAGTTCTGTATCTTTAGTAATCCATAATATATGTCCAAACTCATGTCCAATAGTTGAAATATCATAAATCTTATGCCAGAGAAGAGGTTCTGTTTCTATTAATTTTCTCTGTTTATTAACAAAATCTTCTCCCATAATTTCTACATTGAGACGCATAATTGGTTTAGATTTTTTTGATGCCATTACAAAATCTGCATAAGCAAATATCTTTTTTCCTAGTTCAGTTGATACCTGCTCATCGTTTGGAACAACTTGTGCTGAAAAGAGTCCATTAAACTCTGCTCCATAATATAATACAGGTTGACCGATATATAGTTGAGTTCTATTTACTTGTTTAATATTATTTTCAAGTATTGCAGGAGCTTTTCCACCCAATCTCTCTCCAAGCTTTAAAGCAAACTGTTTTATATTCTCTCTGGTATTAGAACTTTTTTGAAGATTTGGATTAATGATTCTTAAATCCCACTCTAATGCAACAGCTTTTCTATAATGATCTTCATAATATTCTAGTGGATGACCAATTTGAAGAGGAGTTGTAATTTTCATCCATGCTCTATCTACATTTGCCCACTCTCTAATAAGTTCATTTGGATTTGTGTGTTGTAATGCTTGTTTTATCGCAGAAATATATTCAATCCAAACGTTTCTTTGAAAGAAGACCTCATCAACCTCTTCTTGCAAACCATTAACTAAAGCATCTAATGCTAAAATAACTTGTGTAACTTCTCTTATGAATGCCTCTGCATAAGATACAGTATGATATTTACCATCTTTATCTTGATGAAGTATAGAATAACATCTATCACCTACAGCTCCTGTATCATCTAAGTCATATAGTCCATCTCTCTCTAATTTTTGATATATTTTCTCTTCGTCACCATTAAAAAGTCTATATAAATCTCTATTAACACCGTGAATTATACGAGCAGTCCATACACTCTGCCAACCACTCATAGCTTGACCAACAGAATTAACCCCATAGATAAGGGTTCTATAGAATGGAGTTAAAAGATTATTATCCTCTATCCACGCAATTAAGGATGAGTGTCTATCAAGATAAAAACGACTAACAAAACGATAAGCGTCCTCTTTTTTATCTATAATTTCATCTTCAGTAAAATCTAATTTTTGCAAAACTTGTTCAAGTGAGTCTTCTCTTAATCCAACTATTCTAATTAAAGATGCCATTATATTATCACTAGTTGGTCTAATTTCAAGCTCTTCTAAAAATTCATTAATAACAGATTCTGCCTCAGGATGTGGAGAATTAACTAATTTATAATAATCATTTAATTTAGCTTGACGCATTTGTAACTCATCATAAATAGTTTGCAAATCATCCATAAATTGTTTTTTTGTCATTTTACTTTACCTCTCTTTGAAGAATTTTAATAATTGGTTTTGCTAATTTTAATGCTTTTGCTCTATGTGAGATATTTGACTTATCAGAATCCTCTAATTCTCCTAAAGTTTTAGTATATCCTTCAGGAATAAATATAGGATCATATCCAAATCCATTCTCTCCACGAATCTCTGTTATAACACTTCCATACATCCAACCATGAACGACAAACTCTCCCAAGTGACTAACCATTGCTATTGATGCAGTATAATAGGCTGGTGTTCTTTCTATTTTAGTCTCTTTTATATCATCTATTAATTTAAAAAGATTCTCTCTATCTGTAGCATTCTCTCCTGCATATCTAGCACTATAAATACTGGGTTTATCCCCTAAAATTGGAACAGTAATACCACTATCATCAGATATAACAATGCTATCATCATCTAATATGTTATATATTGTTCTTGCTTTTATAAGTGCATTTTCTGCAAATGTATTTCCATCTTCAACTATTTCAAAACTATCCATTAGTTCACTGAACGGAGTAACAACACTACTACACAACTTATTAAACTCTCTTACTTTACCTTTATTAGAACTTGCTAATACTAATTGCATTTTATTAACCTTTTTTTAATCATCGTGGACTATAATCCTAATATTCTATCAAAAAAATTTATTAAAAGGATTATATCGTGAAAGATATCATTGGAAAAACCTGGCATTTAAGTCTTATTATAGGTCTTAGATTTCTAGGACTTTTTATTGTAATGTCAGTTTTATCTGCTTACGCCACAGAATTAGAAGGAGCTACTTCTACACTGATTGGATTAGCTGTTGGAGGATATGCATTAACTCAAGCTCTATTGCAAGTTCCGTTTGGAGTTTTAAGTGACAAAATAGGAAGAAAAAAGACTATTCTTATAGGTTTAATTATATTTGCAATAGGTTCTATTATCGCAGGTATAGCAGATGATATTTATATGCTTCTATTAGGTCGTTTTTTACAAGGTGCTGGAGCTATTGGTTCAGTCATTATAGCAATGATAAGTGACCATGTAAGAGAAGATGAAAGAGCTCATGCTATGGCATCAATGGGAATGGTTATAGCTTTATCGTTCACTACGGCTATGATTCTTGGACCTATCATTGGAGGAATGGATAATGGAGTTCCTAATTTATTTTACCTAACAGCAGGTATGGCGATATTATCTATTATTCTACTATTTACAGTTGTTCCAAAAGCTCCAAAGATAACAC
>JAMOSL010000169.1 GCA_027063105.1 Campylobacteraceae bacterium | reverse complement strand
CACCAAGAGATAATAATCAAAATGGTGCTAATGGTGGTGGGTATAATCCTAATCAACAAAATAACCAATATCAATCGAATCAAAACCAAAACCAATACAATAATAATCAACAAAATGGTGGAATGCAACAACAGCAACAACCATATAATAATAATGCTAATACTCAACAACCAACTTATCAAGAACCAAAGCAAGAACAACAAAAACAACAACCAATACAACAACCAGAGATCCCAAGTATAGATATTAATGAAGATGAAATACCATTTTAGGAGTAAATTATGGCAGAAAGAAGAAAGTTTAAAAAGAAATATTGTAAATATTGTGAAACAAAAGTAGAGTTTATTGATTATAAAGATTTAGTTCAATTTAAATTTAGTTTGAGCGAAAGATTTAAAATTATGCCAAGAAGATTGACAGGAAACTGTAAAAAACACCAAGAGATGGTTACAATCGCAATTAAGAGAGCTAGACAAACAGCACTTATTCCGTATATCGTAGATAGAAAGAATGTTGTAGAAAATCCATTTGAAATGATTAGATAGTCTAATTCAAATACTGGTAAATAGAGACATAATTTAAATTGTCTCTATTTAATATTATTAATATAAAATTCTACTTGTTCCATCCCCATTCGATATTACTTTTATTTGTGTAGGTATTCTCTCTTTTAACGCTTCTATATGAGATATAACCCCAATCATTTTTCCTTGGCTTTGTAATCTATTTAGTGCATTTAGTGCCATATCAAGATTTTTTTCATCTAAAGTTCCAAATCCCTCATCTAAGAATAGTGAATCTATTGATATTTTTTGACTTGCTAACTCTGACAATCCCAATGCTAATGATAAGCTTATTATAAAACTCTCTCCACCTGATAGCGTAGATACTGACCTAATTGAATCAGCTTGAAATGTATCTATAATTGATATTTCTAATAAATCTCTATCACCTTCTGATCGAACTAAAATATATCTCTGATTTAGAACTGCTAAATGATTATTTGCCAACTCTATTAATTGGTCTAAAGTAATCCCTTGTGCAAACTTTGCAAACTTTGCTCCATTTGATGAACCTATTAACTCCTGCATCTTTTCACATACTTTGAATGCATTATGTTTTTCAGCCAAGTCAGCTATTCTACCTTCATGTTTAGCTCTATTTTTATTATCAATATCTAACTCTTGCTCTATCTTTCCTATTGATAGTTGAACTTCATCAGCTATATTTTTTTCATTGGCATAATTATCTTCTAATATTTGCAAATCTAAATTAATCGTAGATTCCTTTGTATGTATCTCAAATTTATTATTTATGTCATCATTTAAAGTTTTAATATGACTTAAAGAATTTATAATACTACTATATGTATCTTCTAATTTATCTATATCTTCTTTTTCTAATCTAGACTCTTCAAAATCATCAACATCATTAAAATAATTTTCTCCTAGTGATTTATCTAATTCCAATAATATTAAATCTAATTTATCTGAATTAATCTCTATATCTTTTTTAATATCTAGCAGTTGTTTTTTTATCTCTTTATGTTTTAAATATACCTCTTTTAAATCATTATTAATATCTCTCTCTACCTTTTCAATATCAGCATAGTCTTGATTAACTTTATCTTCATATTCTTCTAAATCTTCTATATCTAATATAGAACTTTTCTCTATTATAAATCTATCTATTCTATTCTTCTTTTCTGATAAAGATATATTTTGAGTATCTAATTCATTTTTTAGAGATTTTAATTCAGAATTTCGTTGACCTATTTTAATCTCTATCTCTTGATATATTTCACTAATACTATCCAAACTGTTTTTATTATCAATAAAATTATCTTTTCTATTTTTTAACTTATCAAGGTTAGTATCAGCTGATATACTCTCAAATACTAAATCATTTTCTATAAATTTTAATGATAAATTATCTCCTAATCTTTTAACATCTTCTCTATTTCTTGAGATATTCTCCTCTAATTGATTAAGTGTCTCTTTCTCTTCAATAAATTTTTGAATTAATATATTAAGTTCTTCTTTTTGATTTTGTAGATTATTGTTAGCTTCATCTCGCTTAAGAAGCCTGATATCTCTTTTTTTATTTAATTCAATAATATTAGATAGTTCTTTGCTTATAAATTTTATCTTATTTTTTAAATCTTTTTTATCTACACTTACATCTAATGAAATAATTTCCTGATTTAGATTATCTAATGTTAAAATAACTTTAGTAAAATTGTCTTCCAACTCTTTTAACTTACTCTCTTGCTCAATTAATTTATCACTACTCTTATCTTGTGGTATTTTATTTTTATCTTTTACAAATGGGTGTTTTTTTGAACCACATAAAAAACAAGTTTCACCATCTAATAATCTCTTTCTATCATCTTCATACTTTTTAATTAAAAGACTCTGTTCTCTATTCTCTCTTAATGTAGATACTATAATCTTTTTATTTTTTATATCTTTTGATAAACTCTTTTTCTCTTCTTTATTTTCTTTTAATTTATCATTTAGAACTTTTAATCTTTTATGATTTACTAATATTGTCTCTAACGATAATAATTCATCTCTAAGCTTAGGCTCTTGTATATCATTATCTTTTAATTCATCAATTATCTTTTGGTATTTGTTCTTTGATTTGTTAAAAACTTTACTTAATTCATCTACTTCTAACTCTTTTTTATCTTTTTTATCTAAGATATTATCAAAACTTTTTATACTAATATTTAACTCTTTTTCATTAGACTTTAAAAGCTTATATTTATCTTTATAGTTATTTAAATTATCCTCTATAAGTGATAAACTTTCAATCAAATCTTTATCTTTTATATTATCTGATATATATTTACTTTTTATATCTATATCTTTTTCTATATCTATAGATTCCTTTATAATATTCTCCAGTATTTGTTCTAAATCCACCTTTTTTAGATTCTTATTATCTATTGTCTTGGACATTTCATCTATACTTCTTTGCAACTCATTAATTTTTATCTCTATCTCTTTGGCATCTTTTATTTTCTGACTTTCTATTTGAAATAATATCTTTTCTCGTTTATATTCTGTAGAAATAAAATTATACTTTGTTCCTATTTTAACCTTATCATCCTCTAAATTATCTATATTATCTATTAAACTCATAGATTTATTATTATCTTTATTTAGTTGAAGATTTATATTTTCCATTTGACTATATACTGGAATAATATTTAAAGCTCTTTTTGCTTTATCTAATTTAATAAAATTATCTTTTTGTTCAGATTTTTTATTCTCTAAGACTATTAACTCTTTTGAATATCTCTCTTTCTCTTCTTTTAATATATTAAAAGTTCTTGTCCAATCTATAGCGATATTTAACTTTTCTAGACTTTTATCTAATTCTAGTTTCTCTCTTTTATTATCATATAACGAGTTCTCTTTTAATTCTAAACTATCATCATCTAAAATATCAATATTATCTATCAAATCTCTAGTTAATTTTAAATCTTCATTTCCACTCTTATGTTTTTCAAAAATAGCTGTTGAAATTTTCGCATATATTTTTGTACCTGTAATTTTTTCTAGTAATTGAGACCTATCCTTTTCCCCTGCTTTTAAAAATGCGTCAAAACTACCTTGAGCTAACATCATTGATTTTAAAAATCTACTGAAATCTAATCCTGAAAGTTCTTCTATAAAACTTGAAACTTCTCTTGTTCCAGAATGAAGTATTTTTCTATCTTTTAATAATGATATTTCCATTTTGGGAGATTGAAGTTTTCCATCACTTTTATCTCTAGCTCGTCTTTGACTCCATGAAGATAGATACTTCTCTCCTTTAATTTCAAATTCTACTTCACAATATGCACTTCCACAATCTTTTGAAATTAAATCACTAGGATTTCTAAGCCTTGGTGTTTGACCATACAATCCACAACTAATAATATCTAATATAGTACTCTTACCAGAACCTGTAACTCCTGTAATAGCAAAAATTGTACTATTATCTAAAAACTTTTCAAAATCTATATCTGTTTTACCTTTTAAAGAATTAATATTCTCTGCTCTTATTCTTAATATTTTCATGCTATCTCCACTTCATTAACAATAATTTTAAAACTTTTAATTAATTCATCTCGTAACTTATCATCATTTATTTCATCTACATCTAACAGACGCTTAAAAACATCTATTGGTTGTAATTCATTAAGAGAAATAGCCTCTTTTTTAGAGTGTAGAGCATTAGAAGATTTATCAATTTTAATGGCTAAGATAGATAAACCTAACTCTTTCGCTTTATCTCTAATTCTTGAATTTGAATATGATGGATTTTCATCATCTAATTTTATCTCTATCCAAGAGCTTTTATCTTCTATTTTTTCTAATTCAGAAATAACAGAATTTAAATTGCCTTTTATAACTTTTAACTTTCTACTTATTGGGATAATAATCTCTTTTACTATTACAATATTTCTTTTAAAAGTTATAATATTTACCTTTTTTTTACTTTTAGCTTCAGAAAAACTTAATGGAATTGGCGAACCACTATATCTAATATGATTTTTTCCAACGGCTTGATTATTATGAAGATGACCAAGAGCAACATAATCAAACTTTTCGCCTAAAAATTCATTATCAATATGTAACTTTCCACCTATATAAATCTCTCTTTCAGAATCACTTAATTTTGCACCTACAGTTGTTAAATGCCCTGTAGCTATAATCGGAATGTCTCTATCTCCAATAATATCTTTTGCTTTATTATATGACTTATTATAATATTCTTTAATTCCATCAGTGAGTGATATCTCTTTATCTTTTGCTCTCTCACCTATTTTTAATTTTCGCACAACTCTATCACGCAAAAATGGAATAGCACAAACAACACCCTTTAAATCTCCATCAAGATTTATCTCTATAATCTCATTCTCTTCACCACTTGCAATAACATGAATATTAAGTAAGGAGAGAAGCTCTTTTGGTGCTTTTAGAGTTGATACAGAGTCATGATTACCAGCTGTTATAATTATATATTTACAGTTTGTTCGGAGTAAATTTTTTAAAAAATTGTAATATAATGATAAAGCATAATTTGGTGGTGTATTTATATCAAATATATCACCTGCAACAATCAAGACATTAATATCTTCTTCAATTACCTTTTTATGAAGCCAAACCAAAAACTCTCTATGTTCATCTTCACGACTCTTACCCATAAAATTTTGACCTAAATGCCAATCTGATGTATGCAGGATTTTCATATTTTATATCTCCTATATGTATATCCAAATATTATATCTAAGCTTCTAATATATCTACTTTACTCCTGCTAAAAATCCACTAGAGAATGCCCATTGTAAGTTATATCCTCCACACGGTCCATCTAAATTTACAACTTCTCCACAAAAATATACTCCATTGATAATTCTACTCTGCATAGTTTTC
>JAMOSL010000168.1 GCA_027063105.1 Campylobacteraceae bacterium | reverse complement strand
ATTAAAATTATATGGGGAAAAAGTGGATGATATTTTAATTAATGAGGCAATTTGGAGAGTTTCAGCATTTTCGATGATTCATGGAGATGTGGCTTGATGATTTTGGGTGTTTTTGGCTAAGGTGTTGATTTAAGGAAGATAAAGGGATTTTAGATGATGCTTGGAGGGAAATTACTGATTTTACTGGTATTGATAACTATATAGGTTTATATAAATTGCTTAAAATCATGTAGTATAATAATTAGTTAACCACTCTTTTGCTATATTTCTTAATCCATTGACATTATCTGAAGCAAATATTTTAAGATTTGTATTTTTAGATTCATTTTTAATATTATGAATCTTCTCTAAATATTCTACTATTGCTTTGCCTGAATGAATCATCTTCGGTTTAATTGGAAAATAATTTTGGATAGAATTGCTTATTAATGGGAAATGTGTACAACCTAATATAATAGCTTTAGGTTGAGATAAATCTTTAAAATAATAGTGCATAACTTCATTTAAAATAGCTCCATCTCTTAGACCCTCTTCCACTAATGGAACAAAAAGACCTGTTTGAATACCTATAATATTATTATATCCTCTATCTTTTAACTCATTTTGATAACGATTTGAAGCTATAGTAGCTCTTGTAGCAATTACTAGAATAAGGTTATCTTTATCTATCAATTTATTTTCAACATCTATAATACCTGCTTCAATAACTCCAACTATATCATAACTACTTGCTTCTCTCATTTCTTTAAGAGCATAAGCACTAACTGTATTACAAGCCGTAATTAACAAATCTATATCAAAATTATTGAAAAATTCTAATGCTTCTAAAGAATATCTAATAATTGTATTTTTATCTTTTGTTCCATAAGGGACTCTAGCTGTATCGCCGTAGTATATAATCTCATCAAAGAGCCTTCGTTCAAGTAGAGATTTTACGACACTTAATCCACCCGCTCCCGAATCAAAAACACCTATCCTCATCTAAAAATTAAGCACCTTGGTTCATAATTGATAAGAATTCTTCATTTGTTTTCGTTTTTAACATTTTAGAGAATAAAAATTTAAGTCCCTCTACATCTTCCATATTTTGCATAGCATTTCTTAATGCCCATACTTTTTGAAGTATTTCTGGTTCTGATAATAGCTCCTCTTTTCTTGTTCCTGATTTAGTTACATTTATAGCAGGATATATTCTTCTATCTGCCACATAACGATTTAGAATAACTTCAGAGTTACCTGTTCCTTTAAACTCTTCAAAAATAACCTCATCCATTTTACTTCCAGTTTCAATTAAAGCAGTTGCGATAATAGTAAGACTTCCACCTTCTTCAATATTTCTAGCTGCTCCAAAAAATCTTTTTGGCTTATGAAGTGCATTTGCATCAACTCCACCACTAAGAACTTTACCACTACTAGGAGTTACAGTATTATAAGCTCTAGCTAATCTTGTGATTGAATCTAGTAAAATAATAACATCTTTACCAAGTTCTACTTTTCTTTTTGCCTTTTCAATAACCATTTCAGCTGTTCTAACATGATTTTGAGCTGGTAAATCAAAAGTTGAACTATAAACTTCACCTTTAACTGACCGTTGCATATCTGTAACCTCTTCAGGTCTCTCATCAACTAATAAAACCATTAAAGATGCTTCTGGGTTATTATGACTAATTCCATGAGCCAACTCTTTTAAAAGTTCTGTTTTACCAGTTCTAGGAGGTGCTACAACTAAAGCTCTCTGACCTTTTCCTATAGGAGTAAATAAATCTAATATCCTTCCTGTAAGTCTCATTGGGCTATATTCTAATTTTAACTTATCGTTAGCATATAATGGAGTTAAATTATCAAAAAGTGGTCTCTGTTTTGATTTGTCTGGTGGAAGGTAATTTATAGCTTCTATTTTAAGTAAAGCATAATACTTCTCTTGATCCTTAGGTTCTCTAACTTGTCCTGTAACGATATCACCATTTCTAAGTGCAAATCTTTTAATTTGTGTTGAACTAACATAAGTATCATTACTTGAATTAGCAAAATTACCATCACTGGAACGCAAAAAGCCGTAACCATCATGCATAACCTCTAGTATTCCAGTATATAAAATAAACCCACCTTGACTAACTTGGGCTTTTAATATTTCAAAAATTAAATCTTTTCTCTGAAACTCATTTGGGTTCTCAACTTTAACTTCTTTAGCAATTTCAACTAAATCTATTAATGGTTTTTGTTGAAGGTTCTCTATTTTATACCCATCTACTGGGACATGTGTTCTATTATTTTTTCTATTGGCATTAGGTTTGCCGTTAGATTTTTTGTTTTCGTGCATAATTCCTCTTATTGTGAGTATGAAATAAATCTTTAGGAGATATTGATAAACGTTAAATAAATTAACATTTAATCGTTGTAGTAATCGTAGTATTATAAGCAAAATAGACTTAAAAAAGAATTATTAAAGCTATTATGAAGTAAAAGATGGTTAAAGTTATACATAATATATTAAAAAAGGAAATTTTATGAAAAGTTTATTTAAAATAATAATGATTTTAGCTTTTACTATATCCTCATTGCTATCAGCAGAGACAAATACAACAGTAGATGAAAAACAAAATAAAGGTATAGATTTAACTCAAAGGGGATTAGAAATATCATCTTTATATCTCGCAACATTCAACCGTTTTCCAGATATTACAGGTTTAGAGTATTGGGAAGATAGCGTTTTTAATTTAGAATCTATTTCAGAAAGTTTTTTTGACCAAAGAGAAACTCAACTAATGTATCCAAGTAGTGACAACACAGATGTATTTGTTGAAAAAGTCTATTCAAATTATTTGAATAGAGGAATAGATGAAGCTGGTAAAAATTATTGGACAGAAGAGTTAGATAATAATAAAATAATTAGAGGTAGATTTATTTTGGCTGTTATAAATGGTGTGCAAAGCGAAGATCTCTCATTTGTAAATAATAGAAAAGATGTCTTAAAAGCATTTATGAAATCAGGATTAAATGATACAAAATCTGATGAGATTTTAACAGATTTGGATAAAAATGGAAAAGATAGTACCATAAAATTTATATCTGATTTATCAAATGAAGATGAAAAAATTGCTGAATTTGCTAATGCAGATATTGAAATTATAAGCTATCCAAAAGAGACGAATGAAACTACAGTTACGGTAAAATTAACAGTAGATGAGATTCCAAGGCGAAAATTAATAGATTTAAATAGTACTCTAGGAGCATCTGTATATCCCATTACTTTAACTATGACAACTATTTCTGGACGAACACTATATAACTATACAGGAAAAAGTGTGATAATAACAAGAATAGAAACACCTGTAGATGAAAATTTAACGCAGTAGATTTTTATCTATATTTTGATACTCTAAGTTAAAATATAATATTGGAAAAATAAATGCTTATAGACGGACATGGTAGAACAGTTGATTATCTTAGGGTATCAGTGACAGAAAGATGTAATTTTCGTTGTCAATACTGTATGCCAGAGAAACCTTTCTCTTGGGTTCCAAAAGAGAATTTATTAAGTTTTGAAGAACTTTTCGTTTTTATAAAAGTAGCAATTGATGAGGGTATCACCAAAATTAGACTTACTGGTGGAGAACCTCTACTTCGTGAAGATTTGGATAAATTTATAGAGATGATACATAACTATAAACCTGATATTGATTTGGCACTTACAACAAATGCCTATCTTTTAGAAGCAACGGCCAAAAGATTAAAAGATGCAGGATTAAAAAGATTAAATATCTCTCTTGATTCTCTTAAACCAGAAGTTGCTCACCATATAGCTCAAAAAGATGTATTAAAACAAGTTCTTAGAGGGATAGATAAAGCCCTTAAAGTGGGACTTGGAGTCAAGATAAATATGGTGCCTCTCAAAGGTATTAATGATGATGAGATACTTGATATTATTGATTATTGTAGAAAAAGAAATCTAAAAGTAAGATTTATAGAATATATGGAAAATCGTCATGCTGTGGAATCTCTAAGAGGAATGCATGGTAAAGAGATATTAGAAAAAGTCAAAGAGGGACATACAATTAGAGCCTTGGGGCGAGAGGGTGCAAGTCCATCATTTAATTATATGCTAGATGAAGAGTATGAGTTTGGCTTAATTGACCCACATAAGCATGATTTTTGTGAAAATTGTAATAGAATTAGACTTACAGCTGAGGGAAATTTGATACCTTGTTTGTATTTTGATGAGGCTTTAAGTATTGCAAAGTTTGTAAAAAAGGGTGATATTGTGGGTGCATCTGAGGTTTTAGGTAAAGTGCTTAGAGATAAACCAAAAGAGAACCGTTGGATGGATGATTCTGTTGATAGTAGTGAGGATATTTCTCAGAGAGCTTTTTATGAGACTGGTGGGTAGTGTTCTACATAACAGAAGAGTTTTTCTCCATTCAAGGAGAGGGTAAATATGCTGGTATTCCATCTTATTTTTTACGAACAGGTGGATGTAATCTAAGTTGTGCTGGATTTGGTACAAAATATAGTGTGGATGGTGTAGCAAAATTAGGGTGCGATACATATTTTTCTGTTGATAGTTCTTTTGTAAAAAATTGGCAAAAGATAGATAACTCACAAATTATTATAGATAAGCTTACAAAAGAGTTTATTAAGATTGGTTATCTCCCTCATCTTGTAATTACTGGTGGAGAGCCTTTGATCTATTTTGCAGATGATGCTTTTTATAAAGTTGTTAGCTTTTTGGTTACATTAGGTATAGAGATTACATTTGAAACAAACGCATCTATTGAGATTAATTTTGAAAAATTTCCAATATATAAAGAGACTACATTTGCACTATCTATTAAACTCTCTAACTCCCAAGAGCCAAAAAGTAAAAGAATAAAACCACAAGCCATAGAGAATATAGTTATGAATGCAAAAGATAGCTTTTTTAAGTTTACAATAGATAAAAAACTTGTAGATTCAACAGCTATAAAAGAGATAAGAGATATTACAAAAAAATTTGATAAAACTGATATTTACTGTATGCCTATTGGAGAGAGTATAGATAATATATCTCAAAATGATAGAAGTGTCTTTGAATTTTGTATGAAATATGGGTTTAGATATAGTGATAGATTGCATATTAGAGTTTTTAATACAACAAAAGGAGTTTAAATGATAATAAGAAAACTGTTTAAATTTGAAAATGCTCATATTGTAAGAGGTTGCTCAACTGCTAAATGTAGCCAAAATATACATGGACACTCATATAGAGTTGAGGTTCTATTAGAATCTAACTATCTTGATAATGGGGATATGATTTATGATTTTGGACTAATGAAGTTATCTATAAAAGAGTTAATAGATTCTTTTGACCATGCTATAACAATCTGGAGTAGAGATGATTTAGATTATATCAAAGATATGAAAAAACACAGTAAAAGATGGATAGAATTACCTGTATCTCCATCTGCTGAACAGTTTAGTAGAGTTATATATTTAATTATTGAAAAAGTTTTAGAACTTACAGTTATGCAAAATAATGAACGAAATATAAAGTTAAATAGTATCATAGTTCATGAAACACAAACAGGATATGCACAAGCTTTTAAAGAAGATGCCCATAGTGAATTAATGGGTCAAATAAGATTAAAAGATATTATATTTTCTTCGCAGATAAAAGAGGATTGGAGCGATAATCTATTGTGGGACAAAATACTATCTGGAAAAAGTATCATAAATCCTAAAATTGTTTAAATAAATTTAGATATAATATGATTAAGGTGTGACAGGTAGTTGCTGGTGGCATAAACCACGAGAGGAAAGTCCGGGCTACAAGTAAGACAGAACTCCATCTAACGGATGGCCAGAGTAATCTGAGGGCAAGTGCAACAGAGAATATAAAAATCGCTATTTAGTGGTAAAAGGTGAAAAGGTAGTGTAAGAGACTACCAGTACTTATGGTAACATAGGTAGCTAGGTAAACCCTGTTTGTAGCAAGAAGTATATGGTATAAGTCTTACGGTTTTCATACTTCGCTTGAGCATTATGGCAACATAATGCCTAGATAAATAACTATCCAACGACAAAACCCGGCTTATCGTCACACCTTATCTATCTTTTAATAGAGAGTGTAAAAATAATATTTGTGCAAATATTGGTGCAAATATATTTAATATAGGAATATAATTAAATAATGATGCTAATATAGATATAAGTCGTGAATTTTTTTGTTTTTCTTTTAATAAATTACTATCATTTATAAATAACGCTCCAACATCATAAGCTGTAGGCTCTTTAATCAATATAGACCATAACCATAACATCCATAATTGACCTATTATTGGAATAAATAGAAGAGGAATAGATATTAAAAATAATCCTAAAAATAGAAAACTAGCTTTTATCGTTAGAATTAAAGATTTGGTGATGCTAGGTGTTCCAATAACTTCGACATCTGGATAATGTTTTTTTGCCAATTTAATTAAGATAGGCTCACTATACAAAGAGGTAAATAGTGATATCGTAATAATAATTAGCATATATCCTAAAATAAATGATAAAATTAGTGTACCACTTGTCTGTATCCATTCCCAATCTCCAATAAATGGAATTTTAGCAATTATAGCCTCTACAAAAATAGAATAAAAATCCCAAAAGAAACTTAATAATATAATCCATAAAGCAATAGAACCTAGTCCAACTTTTAATACAAATCCGATTATCATAGGACTCAAAATATCGTTTATGGACTTAGATATAATTCCATTCATTATAAATATTCATTTTTAAATTTAACATATCTTGTAGCAGATGCATAAAGTTCAGCAACCTCATCATCTCTCAACTCTCTAACTACTTTTGCTGGACTTCCCATAATAAGACTTCGTGGTGGAAACTTTTTATTTTTAGTTACTAAGCTTCCAGCTCCAACTATAGACTCTTTTCCTATAACTGCTCCATCTAATATAGTAGCACTCATACCAATCAGACAAGCATCTTCAATTATACAACCATGCAACATAACTCTATGTCCAACAGTTACATCATTACCTATAATAGTTGGATTTCCATCACTCATGTCTTCTTTTTTATGATGAGTTATATGTATCATAGATAAATCTTGAATATTACTTCTATCTCCAATAGTTATATTATGAACATCTCCTCTTACAACACAACCAAACCATACAGCACTATCTTCTCCCATCGTAACTCGTCCAATGACAGATGCACCTTCAGCTATCCACGCATTCTTATCTAATTTAGGCATCCACCCTTTAAATTTTATAACCATTATATATCTCCTTCGATTATTTGATTTGCCAATTCATCAATATACTTTGTAACTCTTTTTTTCTTTTTGATAACAAGTTTACCTCTCTCTAACATATCTTGATTGTTTATTATCTTTCCTTTACAAGATATTTTCTTATACTCTCCACTTTCTTGAAGCTTCCATCGCAATTGATTATCCATTAATTGTAATTTTAATATTTGCTCTATTTTCTTTGAAAACTTAGGCTCATCTATTGGAGTCATAAGTTCAACTCTTCTTACCAAATTTCGTGGCATTAAATCAGCACTTGATATATAACATTTTGATATATCATTCTTAAAATAATAAATTCTTGGATGTTCAAGATACTTACCTATAATGGAATGTACTGATATAGTTTCACTAACATCTTTTACTTGTGGTTTAAGACAACAGATACCTCTAATAATTAAATCTATTTTTGTACCATTTTGGGATGCTTTATAAAGTGACTGAATAATATCTGGGTCTACCAAAGAATTAGACTTTAATATAATATGACCCTTTTCACCATATTTGCTCTCAACCTCTATAAGCCTTATAAGTTTTGGTCTTATCTCTGTAGGAGACATATATAATTTATTTAATTTTGTATTTGTAGAGAATCCTGTTAAAAAATGGAAGAATCTTGTAGCGTCACTATTCAGATCAACCCTACTAGTAAAATAACTCATATCAGTATATATCCTAGAAGTAATTGGGTTATAATTACCTGTAGCTAAATGTAAATAACTTTTTAATCTTTTATTATCCTTTTTAATCACTTGAGCTATCTTTGCATGAACTTTAAGTTTTGGGATTCCATAAACCACATGAGCTCCAGCATCTTCTAATACTTTTGCCCAATTGAGATTATTCTCTTCATCAAATCTAGCCTTTAATTCAACTAATACTGTAACTTGCTTTCCATCTTCTACAGCATTAATTAAAAATTTAACAATAGGTGATTTTGCTCCTACACGATATAAGGTCATTCTTATAGCCAAGGTATTAGGGTCTTTTGATGCTTCCTCTATAAAATTAATAATTGGGTCAAAACTATCATAAGGATGATGAAGTAAAATATCTTCTTTTGCTATAGTGTCAAAAATATTATTTTTATTTAATGATTCAATAATATTTGAAGAAAATGAGGGAAGAACGAGAGAGGAAAATTCTTTATCTCCAACAACTTCCCAAAAACTTCCAAGACTAAGAGGAATATTCTTATAATAATATATATCTTCTTTCGATAACTTAAGATGAGTTGTTAAAAATTCTATCAAATGCTTATCAGCCTCTTCAGTAAGCTCTAATCTCACTAAAGAACCTTTATTTCGAGATCTAAGTCCCTCTTCTAATATTTCTAAAAAGTCATCAGCCTCTTGTTCTGTAATTGCAATATCGGCATTTCTAGTAACCCTAAAAGGGGTAGATGCTATTTTGGTATAACCAGGAAAAAGTTCACCTATATAATTCTCAACAATACTTTCAATAGGTACAAAAATATTAGAAACTTTTATAAATCTAGGTAGTATTCTAGGAATTCGCACCAAACCATGTTTTATATTCAAAATATTGTCAATTAAAGTAATAGCTAATCCAAAGCTTAAATTATTTAGATGAGGAAATGGATGCGTTCTATCTATCGCTATAGGAATAATAATAGGATAAATCTCTTCATAAAATATCTTCTCTATATATCTCTTATCAATCTCCTTTAATTCTGAGAATTCTTTAATATATATCTTATGATTATTTAAATCAGATAAAATATTATGGTAACTTCTCTCCAATTTCTTCTGCTCGTTATGTAAATATTCTCTAATTAAATCTAACTGCTCTTTAACTGTTAATTTATCAAATCCTATCTCTTGAATACCTTCTTTATATAATGCCTTTAATCCTGCAACTCTAATCATATAAAATTCATCTAAGTTTGTTCCATATATAGCTAAAAATTTCAATCTCTCTAATGGTGGTAAATTTTTATTTTCAGATTGAGCTAATACTCTTGTATTGAATTGTAACCAAGAGAGTTCACGATTGAAATATAGTTCAGAACTATTTAAATCTATCATTATATATCCTTATCATATTGGTTTTAAATATAAAACTATTAAAATTAATTGTAGCTTAGTTATTCTTACGCTATTATAACACTATTATTTTACAAATGGAGATTACTATGAGTGTATTAGATAGATTACAAGAGAAAATTGAGTTATTAAAAACAAATTTGGATAATTTAAAAGAAGAGAATACTAATTTAAAGTCTGACATGGAAGGTGCTTCACATAATCAAGCAGAACTTCAGAATACGATAGATTTATTAAGATATGAATTAGAAGAGAAAGATAGAGAAATAGAAGAGATTATTTTAAAAGTAGAAGCACTTTTAGCATAAACTTATATTAAGCAGGGAGAATAAATTATGAAAAAAGTATCTTTAAGCATATCAGGAAAGAGATATGAGGTAAATTTAGATGAAGAATTTGCAGATTTTGTATTAAAAGATATGAAAAATGCAGGAATTTCCGAAGAGATAGACAATACACCAGCACTTTTACTAAAAGCTTATTTAAAATTAGCCTATAAGAATAGTAATTATGAAGACGAAATAGAGCTTTTAATAGAAACTTTGGATGGGTTTTAACATTTTAACGATATTTTTACAAAAAAAGTATATATTTAAGAATATTTTAAGGTATAAAGTGCTATGATTCTAATAGGTCAACTATTGAGTTGATACTTAAAAATATATTAGGAGTTTATCATGAAAACTAACATGAGACGCGGATTTACTATGATCGAATTGATTTTTGTTATCGTTATTATCGGAATTTTGGCAGCAGTTGCTATTCCAAAACTAGCAGCTACAAGAGACGATGCAGCAGCTACAACATGTGTACATGAAATGGGTGGTTTTATGGGTACAGTAACAGCTATGTATACTAAATTAGGTTCAGCTAGATTTGAAAAACAAAAAGCATCTACAATGTATAATGGTGAATTTACTACTACTGCAAATGGAATGAAAGCAGATACTACAATAAAAGCTGGAATTATATATGTTTGTGGTGGAACAGAGATAGCAGAATTTAAATTTACAGCAGCGACCGGTAATGATTCTGCAAAAATAGTAGTTACACCAAAAGTAACTTATGATCCAACAAAAGAAGCATTACCTGCTAATCTTGGTCAAATTGTTATTGATAAGATTGCTGGTTCAGTTCTAGAGAAAAATGGTAAAGTACGAACTTTTAACCTTTAAGAATCTCTCTTAAAGCTAAAGCTTACTATAGCCTAAGAGGGTATTACCTCTTAGGTTTTTTTTATGTTAAAACTTAATCTCTTATCCCCTAAACTAAAAATATCTTCTCTAATTGATTTAGCACTATCTATTCCATCTTCTTATATAGACACTACTCTATCTTCAACTATAAATATAGGTTTAATTCATACTCTTGATGTTATTGTAAAACAAGTTAATACTTATAATGGTAAACTTTTTATAGAATTTTATAATCCAAGATTTAAGAAAACTATTAAAAGTATATTTTTTAGAACTAATGCTTATCACTATCAAGAGTTCGCATTAGGCAATAGAGTTATTATTCAAGGTAAAGTTACAGAATATAAAGATACTTTACAGATGAATCAACCTAAATCATTGGCTAAAAGTGGAGAGATTATCCCTAAATATAAAACTCCATTAAAACAATATGAAATGATTGACTTTATTAAAGAGTATATAACTTATGATAATCTGCTAAAAGAGGGTCTTATTAAAGATGAAATAGATATTTTAATGTTATTACATTTTCCTAAGAATAGTCAAGATACAGAAATTGATGATAAAAGTATTGATATTTTTAAAAAAATAGAGGCTTTTAATCATATTAAAAAATTAAAAGCAAAAAGAGTTGATTCTCCTGCTATTAAATCTTTAGATGGAGATACAACACAATTTATAAAAAACTTGCCATTTAAACTTACACCAGAACAAAAAACTGTAATAGATGAGATTAAAAAAGATTTATTATCTATAAAAAAGGCATCTAAAAGAATGATAGTTGGTGATGTTGGGTCTGGTAAAACTATTATTATTTTAGCATCTGTCATGATATCCTATCCAAATAAGTCTATTCTAATGGCACCAACTTCTCTTTTGGCTATTCAGTTGTATGAAGAGGCTATGAAATTCTTGCCTGAAAATATTAAAATATCTTTAGTCATACAAAATAGAAAAGTTGGAGATTATAAAGAGGCTGATTTTATTATAGGAACTCATGCTTTATTATTTAAAAAAAATCTTCCAAAAGCTCCATTGGTTATGGTTGACGAACAACATAGATTTGGAACAGCACAACGGCAAAAATTAGAAATAATGGCAAGAATAGATAAAGATAAACATGCCCATTTCTTACAATTTTCAGCAACTCCAATACCTAGAACTCAAGCTATGATGGATAGTGCTTTAATTGATATGAGTTTAATTACAAAAACTCCTTTTAAAAAACAGATAGATACAAAAATAATAGGTAAATCAGATTTTGCTAATTTATTAGGGCATATAAAAGAAGAAATAGCTAAAAATCATCAAGTTTTAATAGTATATCCTTTAGTTGAAGAGTCAAAATCTATTGGGTATCAATCATTAGACGAGGCTAGAGGTTTTTGGGAAAGTCGTTTTGAGAATACTTTTGTAACTCATGGAAAAGATAAAAATAAAGAGAAAGTATTATTAGAGTTTAGAGAAAAAGGTAATATTTTATTAGCAACAACTGTTATTGAAGTTGGAATATCTCTACCTAGATTAACAATAATAGTAATAGTTGGAGCAGAGAGATTAGGGTTAGCTACACTTCATCAATTAAGAGGAAGAGTTGGAAGAATCGGACTTGAAAGTTGGTGTTACCTATTTAGTTATAAACCATCAATAAAAAGATTATACTCTTTTGCTAAAACAACTAATGGGTTTGATATAGCATCTCTTGATTTAAAATATAGAAATAGTGGTGATATTTTAGATGGTAAAAAGCAAAGTGGACAAAAATTCAAATGGTTAAATATGGCAGATGATGAAGAGATTATAAAAGAAATTCAAAATAGAATAACCTAACATCATAAAAAATTAGATAAAATATAGATATATCGTATAAAAAGGGAAATTATGGCTATTGGAGAGATGGAAGCAAAACTTATAAAGTATCTAAATTATATGAAAAAGGTTGATGGAAGTGATTTACATATTAAGGCAACAGCTATTGCAAGAGGTAGAGTTAAAGGCTCTTTAGTTAAATTTGGAAAATCTGGATTTAGCAAAGATGGTATGGATCAATTGGCAAGAGAAATATTAACAAATGTACAATATGATGAACTAGTGTTAAATAGAACTCTAGACTTTACATTTGTTATTGGTTCAACAGGTAGATATAGAGGTAATATGTTCTACCAATTAGATGGACTAAGTGCTGTTTTTAGAGTTATTCCTCTTGATATTCCATCTATGAAAAAGTTAAATTTACCACCTGTATTATATGAATTTACAAAAATATATAGAGGTTTAGTTCTAGTTACAGGTGTTACAGGTAGTGGTAAATCAACAACTCTAGCTGCAATATTAAATGAAATTAATGAAACAAGGGCTGAGCATTTAATTACAGTTGAAGACCCTATTGAATTTATACATCCAGATAAAATGTGTTTGGTAAATCAAAGAGGTGTTGGTCAAGATGCTATATCTTTCGGTAGTGCATTAAAGGGTGCATTAAGAGAAGACCCAGACATTATATTAGTTGGGGAGATGAGAGACTTGGAAACTATAGAAATTGGACTTCATGCAGCTAGTACAGGTCACCTTGTATTTTCTACTCTTCACTCAATAAATGCAAAAGATACTATTGATAGAATGATGGGTACATTTCCACCACTAGAACAACCTCGTATTCGTAAGGCTCTGGCAGCTACACTAGAAGGAATTGTTGCTCAAAGACTTGTTAAAACTCTTGATGGAGGACGAGCTGCTGCCATTGAGATATATAAAAGAACTCCAAGAATTGAACAATTAGTTGCAGAGGGTAGAGATAGTGAAATATCTGATGCTTTGGCTGTTGGTAAAGAGACTTATGGAACTCAAACATTTGATCAAGCTATATTAGATATTTTTTATGCAGGTAGAATTGGTATGGAGTCATTAATGGAAAATGCAACAAGTCCTAGTGATGTAAAACTTCAACTTGAACTTGGTGGATATTTAGACGATAAAGGTGAAGATGGTAAGCCTAAAGGTCCAGAATTCTTTGATTTCAAAGAGGAAACAGAAGAAGAAGAGGATTAATATTTTAGAAGAGACACAGCACCTTTTCGATATAATCACGCCTATTTCACAAAACAAAAGGACGAAAATGTTAGAAGGTATTATTAGAGAGAGTATCACAAAAAGCAATGCAAAGCAATTAAAGAGAGATGGTTATCTAATCGCTAATATTTATGCAAATGGTGTAGAGAATATCAATGCAGCATTTAAAAGAGGTGAATTTGCAAGAACAGTAAGAAATAAAGATACATTTTCTTTCCCAATCAAAGTTGGAGATAATGAATTAAATGTCGTTATTCAAGAGTATCAACTACACCCAGTAAATGGTGATGTTATCCATGTTGATTTAAGAGTTGCTGTTCCAAATCAAGTAACTAATTATCTTATACCAGTTGTGACTAATGGAGTTGCTAAAGGGTTGAAAAATAAAGGTGTTTTTATTCAATCTAAAAAAAGATTAAAAGTTAGAGGTGCGATTGAAGATATGCCATTTAATTTTAATATTGATGTAACAGAACTTGATACAAATGATAATGTCTTAATAAGAGATATTGAAGTACCTGCAAATACACAAATAATGGATAGAGCAAATGTTGCTATCTGTGGTGTTATAAAAGCAAAATAATGACTTTATTTGTTGGATTAGGTAACCCAGAGGCTACTTACGAAAACAATCGTCATAATATAGGTTTTAAAGTGATTGATAACTTAGTCAATCATTTTAAAGCAAGAGATGTTTCTAAGAATTCTTTTTATGGAAATCTCTATAAATCAAATAATATACTCTTTTTAAAACCCACAACTTATATGAATTTATCAGGAAAAAGTCTTATATCCGTTAAAAACTTTTATAAAATTGATATTAATAATATTATAGTCATTCATGATGATTTAGATTTATTATTTGGAGCTTTGCGTTTTAAAAAGGGTGGTGGACATGGTGGACATAATGGATTAAAATCCATTGATGAAGTTATTGGTAGAGATTATGTTCGTGCTAGAATGGGTATAGGAAAACCTGAATATAAATCGCAAGTAGCTGATTTTGTTTTAAGTGATTTCAATAAGGATGAAGAAGAATATTTAGATAAATGGATAGAACATACGACCTTAGCATGTAAATTATTATTAGATGAACCATTAGAAAAAGTTAAATCTACATACACTATTAAGGAAATCAAGGCAATATCTCAATGAGTCTATTTCGACCAAGTTTAACATTTAGATATTTAGCAAAACATTATATAATAAACTTTATAGCTCTTTTATTAGGTATATCTTTAGCATTTTCTATAATAGATTATTTTCAACATTCAGAACAGTTAGCACTCTCATCAAATTATAAAATTCTATATGTATATTATATGTGGCAAGAGGCTTTAGTTTTACTATATCCTTTAACTCTTATTTTTGCTGTTATTATGACAAAGCTTACTCTTGTGAAAAGTAGCAATATGGTCATTCTTCATAGCTTTGGATATACAAAAAGGCAATTATTTTATCCATTTCTATTAGTATCCGTATCGGTTTATTTAATATTTACATATCTTCATACAACACAATTTTCTTATGCAAAAGATAAAGCAAAAGCAATGCTAGCAAAAGAAGGTGTCGACAGTTACTCATTGAAAGACCTATTCTTTATATATAATGGAACATTTGTATATGCTAAAAATATTGACCCTATTAATAAAAAAATGAAAGATTTAGTTCTGTTTAGACTTAACGGAAATAATTTAGAGTATACAATGGATGCTAAAGAGGCATATTTTACTGGCAAAGGTTGGTTAGCAAAAGATATTTTTACCCGTAAATTAGTTTATGATAATAATAATTTGGTTAAATATGAAACTGAGGTAAGAGATGAAATATTAACTCTAATTGGGTATGAACCAAAAATAATTGAATCTATTCAAGAGGGTAAAGCATTAAATATGACTGATAGTTTCAGAGCATTAAAATTATTAGAAGAACAAAAATTAAATACTCACAAACTTCGTTCTACTATATATTACAAAACGATATTTCCTCTTTTTTCAATAGCTATGGTTCTTATATTATTTTTTAAAATTCCTTTTCACGCAAGATACATGAATTTAGCTTTTGTCTTAGCCATATCATTAGGTATCTCTTTCTTAGTTTGGGGTATTCTTTTTGCATTTAATCAGATGGGACAAAATGGAGTTATTCCTCCAGAATTGGCAATACCTCTACCAATATCTATTTTATGGATTTATTCACTTGGTATATTTTTTAATAATAAAGAGACGATATAAAGTTTTTTTAGATAAAATTAATTTCAAAAGTTAAAAAATTAGGAAAAATTATTATGAAAGTAGACCTAAAATCACTTGTAAAAAAATATGATACACCACTTTATATTTATGATTTTAATGCAATATCTGATAGATATAAAGAGCTAAAAAAGGCATTTGAAGGTAAAAAATCACTTATATCTTATGCTGTTAAAGCAAATTCAAATTTAGCAGTTATTAGAACATTAGCCAAAAATGGAGCTGGTGCTGACTGTGTTAGTATTGGAGAGGTAAACAGAGCTTTAAAGGCTGGTATAAAACCTTATAAAATAATCTTCTCTGGAGTTGGAAAAAGAGATGAGGAGATAAGAGAAGCTTTAGAAAAAGGGATTTTACTTTTAAATCTTGAGAGCGAAGCTGAAATGAAAAGGGTTGAACTTGTTGCAAATGAGTTAAAGGTTAAAGCTAGGATTTCAATCCGAGTTAATCCAAATATAGACCCCAAAACTCATCCATATATATCTACAGGATTACATGAAAATAAATTTGGTGTAGATATTAATATGGCAAAAAGAATGTATATATATGCTCATAAATCTGAACATTTAAATCCTATTGGAATACATTTTCATATAGGTTCACAAATCACAGAATTAGAACCGATAAGAGAGGCTTCTATAATAGTTTCTGATTTAGTAAGAAGTCTTAAAGCAATTAATATTGATATTAAATTCTTTGATATTGGTGGTGGAATTGGTGTTGTTTATGATGATGAAATAACTATAAATCCAAAAGATTACTCTGATATGATAATAGAAACAATCAAAGGTTTAGATGTAACTATTATTTGCGAACCAGGAAGATATATGTTAGCAAATGCAGGAATTTTTGTTACTAAAGTATTATATGAAAAGATGAATGAAAGTCGTAGATTTGTTATTGTCGATGGAGCTATGAATGATTTAATTCGTCCAAGTTTATATAATGCATATCACAAAATAGAAGCTTTTGTAGATGGTTCTGATGATGTTACAAAAGCTGATGTTGTTGGTCCTATTTGTGAAAGTGGAGACTTCTTTGGTAAAGATATAGAACTTCCTAAATTAAAACATAATGATTTAATTATAATTCATAGTGCAGGAGCATATGGATTTACAATGGCAAGTAATTATAATACTAGAGGACGAAGTGCAGAAGTGGCAATTCTTGATGGGAAAGATTATATTATTCGTCAAAGAGAAAGTTTTGAAGACCAAATAAGATTGGAAGAAGCTTGTGATACAAGTTGGCAAAATAGAGAAGATTAAATAAGGAATAGAAGATGGAATTGGGAAAATTAAGAGATAATATTGACCATATAGATGATACTCTGCTAGATTTAATCAATGAAAGAATGGAATTTGTTCATCAAGTGGGAGAGTTAAAAAATACAACTGGAGCTCCTATTTATAGACCAGAGAGAGAACAATCTATCCTAAATAGATTAAAAGAGCGAAATAGTGGCAAACTAACAGGTAATGCAATAGATGCTCTATTTTTAGAACTATTTGCTGTAGCAAGAAATCTCGAACTACCAGAGAGAATTGCATATTTAGGACCTGAAGCTAGTTTCACACATCAAGCAGCAGAAAGGAGATTTGGTGCAATGAGTTCTTATCTTCCAATTTCATCTATTCAAGGTATTTTTAAAGAGGTTAATCGTAAAAATGCAAAGTTTGGGGTAATTCCTATTGAAAATAGTTCTAATGGAATAGTTAGTGATACAATTTATTGTTTAAGTAACTATAATATTAAAATAATAGCAGAAGTGGTTGTTGATGTTCATCATACTCTAGCTACAACTTGTGAAAGTATAAAAGATATAAAAAAAATATACTCAAAAGATATAGCTTTTGGTCAATGTCAAAATTTTTTAGATGATTATGGATTATCTGAAGTGGAACAAATTCCAGTAGAATCAACAGCAAAAGGGGCGAAGTTAGCAACAATAGAAGAAAATAGTGCATCAATATGCTCAGAAGTTGCTGCAACTATGTATAGCTTACCAATATTATTTACAAATATAGAAGATAATGAAGATAATAGAACTAGATTTTTTATTATTAGCGATTTTGAGAATGCTCCTAGTGGGGATGATAAGACATCTATTTTAGTACATCTTCCAAATAAACCTGGTTCATTGGTTCAATTCTTAAATGATTTTGAAGAGGCGAATATTAATTTAACTAAAATAAAATCACATATCATCAAAGGTGAGTCTACATTCTTTTTAGAGTTTGCAGGACATAAAGAGGATAAACATATAAAGAATATCTTTAAAAAATATAAAGATTCTATAAAATTCTTAGGCTCTTATGGTAGAGAAAGCGATGATATTTATACTAAGGGGAAAGAATGAGAGGTAATAAAGTATTAGATGATATAAAAAATTATGAGGCAGGATTACCAATAGAGTTGGTAGTTAGAGAGTTTGGAATTGATACAAAAGATGTTGTAAAACTTGCATCAAATGAAAATCCTAAAGGTACTAACCCTAATGTAGTAAAAGCTATAATAGATGGTGCTAACAATGCTCATTTATATCCTGACGATAGTTTTTATGAACTAAAAGAGGCTTTATCAGATAAATATTTAGTATCTAGTAAAAATATTATAATTGGTGCTGGAAGTGACCAAGTCTTAGAATTTATATCAAGAGCATTTTTATCTGAAGATAGTAAAGTTTTGATGACTAAGGTTACATTTGCAATGTATGAAATATACGCAAAACAGATGGGAGCTACAATTATAAGAACTCCTAGTTATGAACATAAAGTAGATGAATTCATAGCCTCATACAAAAAACATAATCCCAAAATAGTTTATATATGTACCCCAAACAATCCAACTGGTGATGCTATAAGTAGAGTTGATGTATTGAAAATTATAAATGCAATCGATAAAGAGACTCTAGTTGTTGTCGATGGAGCTTATATGGAGTATGCATCAGCTAAAGATGAAAAATATAAAATAGAGCCAAAAGATTTAATTGGCTTTTCAAATGTAATATATTTAGGAACTTTTTCTAAAGCCTATGGGTTAGGTGGAATGAGAGTTGGATATGGAATTGCAAATTTAGACCTCATCAATCTTATATCTAAACTCCGTCCACCATTTAATATTACAACTCTATCTCTTTTGTCTGCTATTGAAGCTCTAAAAGATGAAGAGTTTGTAAAAGATTCAATCGAAATTCATAAAAATCAATTAAAAAGGTATGAGATATTTGCTAAAGAAAATAAACTAAAATATATAGATAGTTATACAAATTTTATTACATATATTTTTGATGATAATATAGACTCAACACAAATATCAAATAGTCTATTAAAAAGAGGTGTTATTATTCGTAATCTTGCCTCTTATGGCATGAATGCTGTTAGGATTACTGTTGGAACGGAGAAACAAAATAACCGTCTTTTTGAAGTTCTAATAGAAGAGTTAAGTAATGCCAAATAGATATAGTAATCTAAAAGATTTCAATATTCACGAACTAGAGGATGTAGCTAAAGAGATTAGAGATAAAATATTGAAAACTGTAAGTAAAAATGGAGGACATCTAAGTTCAACATTGGGTGCAACAGATTTAATTATAGCTATGCATTTCGTTTTTGATGTAGAAAAAGACCCATTTATATATGATGTAAGTCATCAAGCTTATGCACACAAACTTTTAACAGGTAGATGGAAAGATTTTAAATCTCTACGAGAATTTAAAGGTATAAGTGGATATACAAAACCATCAGAATCACCATACGACTACTATTGTGCAGGTCATAGTTCAACTTCTATATCTCTAGCTGTTGGTTCAGCAAAAGCAATACATCTTAAAGGTGAAGATAGAATTCCAGTAGCATTTATTGGTGATGGTAGTATGAGTGCTGGAATGGTTTATGAAGCACTAAATGAGTTAGGTGATAAAAAATATCCTGTTGTAATAATATTAAACGATAATGAGATGAGTATTGCAAAACCTATAGGAGCTATAAGTAAATATCTATCTCAAGGAATGGCTGGTCCATTCTTTCAAAAGATGAAAAGGGGGACTGAACACCTTTTAGAACATCTTCCAGAAAGTGCAACTTATCTAGCAAAACGATTTGAAGAGTCTTTAAGATTAATCACACCTGGACTTCTATTTGAAGAGTTAGGAATAGAGTATATTGGTCCTGTTGATGGACATAATATAGAAGAGCTTATAGAGACACTTAGTATTGCTAAAAATATGGGAAAACCTGTAATTATTCATACTCAAACAACAAAAGGGAAAGGGTATGAAATAGCAGAGGGGACAAAAGAACATTGGCATGGTGTAGGTGCTTTTAATTTACATAATGGAGAGAGCAGTAAAAAGAGTTCTTCCAAGAAAAATGCTACAACTATATTTAGTGAAACTTTGGTCTCTTTAGCAGATAACGATGATAAAATTGTTGGAGTTACTGCAGCAATGCCAACAGGTACTGGAATTAGTGATGCAATGGAAAAATATCCTGATAGATTTTGGGATGTAGCAATTGCAGAACAACATGCAGTTACATCAATGGGGTCATTGGCAAAAGAAGGATTTAAACCATTTTGTGCAATCTACTCAACATTCCTTCAAAGAGGCTACGACCAAATTATTCATGATATAGCCTTAATGGATTTAGGAGTTACTTTTGCCATAGATAGAGCAGGAATTGTAGGAGAAGATGGAGAAACTCATCAAGGTGCTTTTGATATATCATTTTTAAGAGCTATTCCAAATATGACTCTACTTGCTCCATATAGTGAAGGCTCTATGATAGAGGCGATGAGGTTCGCTAAGGATTACAATCACCCTTGTGCTTTGCGTTATCCAAGAGGCTCATTTATGGTGGATAATAAAGAATCAACACCTTATTTATTAGGAAAATCTGAATTAATTAAAGAAGGTAAAGATATTCTATTTATAGGTTATGGAAATGGCGTTGGAAAAGCTATAGAAACAGCAAATTATATAGATGATAAAGAAATAGCTATATTAGATCTTAGATTCGTAAAACCACTAGACAAAAGTAAACTAAAAGAGTTGTCCCAAGATTATAAAGAGTGGTTTATATTTAGTGATAGTGCAAAAGCTGGAGGAGTAGGTTCAGCAATATTAGAGTTTTTAAGTGAAGAGATGATAAAAGATATAAACCTAACTACATTTGAGTATGATGATAAGTTTATCACTCACGGAAATACAAGTTTGGTAGAAGAGTCAATGGGACTATTGGCAGGACAACTTGCTATAAAAGTCAAAAATAAAATAAATATTTAAAAGGAAACTATCTATGTCAAAAGAGTATATTTTTACAAGTGAATCTGTAACAGAAGGTCATCCAGATAAAATGGCTGACCAAATTTCTGATGCAATACTTGATTATATAATAGAGAATGATAAAAATGCTAGAGTAGCTTGTGAAACTATGTTAAGTAATGGTTTTTGTGTGATAGCAGGAGAATTAAAGACTCATACCTATGCACCAATGCAAGAGATTGCTAGAGAAGTTATTCGAGAAATTGGTTATACAAATGCATCTTATGGATTTGATTATCGTTCAGCAGGTGTTTTAAATGGTGTGGGTGAGCAGAGTCCTGATATTAACCAAGGGGTTGATAAAAGTTGTGGAGAGATTGGTGCAGGTGACCAAGGATTAATGTTTGGTTATGCTTGTAAAGAGACTCCAGAACTTATGCCATTACCTATATCTCTAGCTCATAAAATTACAGCTAAACTAGCTGAAGTTAGAAAAAATGGAACAGTTCCTTTTCTTCGTCCTGATGGAAAAGCACAAGTTAGTGTTAAATATGTAGATGATATACCAGTATCAATTGATACTATTGTCGTATCTACACAACATCATGATAATGTATCATTAGAAGTTGTTCAAGAAGCTGTATTAAATGAAGTTATTAAAGCAGTTATCCCTGAAGAACTTATGAATGATGATATCACTTATCATATAAATCCAACAGGAAGATTTGTTATTGGTGGACCACAAGGAGATGCAGGATTAACTGGTAGAAAAATAATAGTTGATACTTATGGTGGTAGCTGTCCTCATGGTGGTGGAGCTTTCAGTGGTAAAGACCCAACTAAAGTTGATAGAAGTGCAGCTTATGCAGCTCGACATGTAGCTAAAAATTTAGTTGCTTCTGGAATATGTGATAAAGCGACTATTCAAATAGCTTATGCAATTGGTGTAGCATCTCCTGTCTCTATATATGTTGATACTCACAATACTTCAGAATTTGATGAAGATAAAATTAACAAATGTGTGGAAGAACTTTTTGACCTGACACCAAAGGGAATTATAGAATCTTTAGACCTATTGCGTCCAATTTATAAGAAAACAGCATCTTATGGTCATTTTGGAAGAGAAGATGAAGATTTTACTTGGGAAAAATTGAACCGTGTTGATGATATTAAAAGATATTTTGAGCTATAAATGTCATGGTTAAAGAATGTTTTACAATAGTTTAGATATAGTTTTATGAAATTTGAATTTAAGGAGAAGAAATGGCAGTAATTATTACAGATACATGTATTAACTGTGCGGCATGTATCGATGAATGTCCAGTAGAAGCAATCGTTGATGAGGACGATAACCCAACAGGTGAAGAAATTTATTATGTTTATGCTGATAAATGTGTTGAGTGTGTAAGTTATCATGATGTTCCAGCTTGTGCTGAAGCATGTCCGACAGAGGGTTGTATTGTATGGGGTGATGCTATTGATGGTATGCCTGCATCTGAAACAAGAGGCGACAAAGATACAGCAATTATTGAAGAGTAATCTTCTTTTTTATCGGGATTTGTCCCGATAACTTTAAAATCTCCTATTTAATATAAAAAACTCTCCCAACTAGACAACATAATTCTTATTAAAGTGATATAATTTAATATATCAAGTTTTAATGGAGATAAAATGAAATATTATGAACTTACATGCATAGCATATCTAAAAAAAGATATTAACTTTAAAAATAGTTTTGAGACTATAAATAAATATATAAGTTACTCAATGGCTCAAAGTAGTAATCTAAAAGATTTACACAATAAAAATAAATTTAAACATTATACTTTTGATATTTTCTATCCAACAGAAAAATCTCAAATATATCATAAAAATCATACATATAATTTTAATATTCGTTCAATAGATGAGAATTTTATAAACACTATCTCAACTACTTTACGAGAAAATATTAATAATCCAAATATTCAAATTTTACAAACTAATAAACGAAT
Source organism: Campylobacteraceae bacterium (assembly GCA_027063105.1). Taxonomy (GTDB): domain Bacteria; phylum Campylobacterota; class Campylobacteria; order Campylobacterales; family Sulfurovaceae; genus SZUA-451. The sequence goes on along the minus strand of JAMOSL010000168.1, from coordinate 5,456 downwards.
AATAAAACAACAGTTTATTACAGAATTATATACAGCTACACCTACAATAATATCTATAGATAATGGTCTATATTGGACTGCTGAAAAAGATGGTGACATATTAAAACTACAAAAACAACTACATGATAACCTAGAAAAAAAATATCAAGACTTTTTTGAAGAACCAATTCAATCCCAACAGAATTTTATACAACTTTTAGAGATTAAAAATAAGTATCCACAAAGTATATATACAACAAAAAAAATAAAAGATAAAATAATAGATATAAGATTATTTGGAAATAAATTTAGAATTGTTCCAAATGAAGATGAAGTTAGCCAAAAGTTAGCATTTATAGCTTTGGCTTGTGGTTTAGGAGAGAAGAATAGCTATGGTGGTGGGTTTTGTTTGGGTAGGGGGATTCGATGATTTATGATATTTTAGAAGTATTTAAAAAAGAGTATGATAAAAAAGGTGATAAGCTTATTCTTGATAATTATATGTTAAAAGATGGGCTTTATGTAAAAGTTAATGATGATAAAACTTTAGAGTATTTTATATTTGAAAACGATAAAAAGATAGAAAAAAAAGAGAATTGCTTTAAAGATTTGGCTGGAACTATAAATCATAATATGTATGAATGGTTTAAAGAGAGAGATTATTATAGTGGATATTTGAATTCAAATAAATCTTTTTATGATAAAAAAATTCACAATATTAATTATCTATCCTTTTTTGTTAAAGTAGATAGTTTTATTAGTGAAGACCCTAAGAAGATTTTAAATAGAGAATCTATTAGAAAACAGTATCAATATCTCTGTAGTTATGAAAAGTTTATAAAAAAACAAGAGAAAGAGTTACTAGAAAATTATCAAGAGTATTTAAAAGAAAGAAATCGAAAAAAAGATTTAATTTATAAATATAGAGTTCTTGAAAAAAAGCTTGATTTATGTGTAGAAAAAGCAAAAGATAATGGTGTAAAAAATTATATAAAAATATTTTTTGATGAAGATATAGAACTCTATAAAAAAGAGAGTAATATCTATTACACAATTAAAATTTTTAATGATATTTCCTATTCTAAAAAGTTAGAAAATGGAGTATATGGTCTTTCTGATGCTAATATGGGATTAAATGCTAAGAAGCCATTTTTGGAACATAAAAGTAAAAAAACAATAGCTCCATTTCTACTTCTTGATAGTGATGCCTTATTGAGTAAAAAGTTTTTTGATTGGTTGAAATTTCAAGATAACAGAGAAAAATATCCATTAGTTGATACACTTTTTATGCATAGAGACTTTAGAGATAAAGATTTAATACTTGATTTTGATTATATTCCTATACAATTAAAAGAGTTGAGACCACCGATAAAAGTAAATAATTATTTAAAAGTGAAAAATATAGAAGATTATGAGTTAAAAGAGTTGTTTCATTTAGAGACAAAAATAGATGAGCTTTTTTATGCAAAGCAGTTGATTTTTAACTATTTTAATGATGATACAAAGGTCTCAAAATTTGTTACTAAAGAGTTACAAAATTTACTTTTTGTTACAAAATATAGTATGATAAACTATTTCAAAAAATATGATGATAGAGAGTTTTATCAAATAGTAAAAAAGTATGGTTCAAGCTTTATTCTAAACAGTTTAAGAGCAGGGTATGAGTTAAAAGCAAAAGAGAGTTTGAATTTGAAACTTTCATTATTAAAATACAAAGGGGAAAAGATTATGGATATAGAAGAGATGTTTTTAAACATTAAAAATAAATTAGACAGTTCCGAGTATGGTAGTTTAAAGAAAGAGGAGTTTTTCTTTTTAAGTGGGCAGTTAGCTAATTATTTGTTGGCACAAAAAGAGCAATATCAAAAGAAGCAAGATTTGTTAGAGCCTTATTTAAGATGTAACAATACGCAAAAGTTAAAAAAAGAGTTACAATTTAGTTTTTTTCAATATAAACATGCGCTATTTTTTAGCAATAAACGATTTAATAGTGCAATGGCACTTATCCAAGCGTATGGAGAAAAAGAGAGAATGTCAGATAATATGGATAGTTTTTTAGTTGGTTATTTAGCAGATAATCTATTTTTTGAAAAAAAGGAGAAATAAAATGAACAGAGTATATGGAATAATCGGAATAAAAGCAAAGATGGCAAACTGGAACGCAGACTTTACAGGACGACCAAAAAGTACAAGTAATGGTGATATATTTGGAAGCGATAAAGCTTTAAAATATCCTATGAAAAAAATGTGGGAGAACGAGGGTAATAAAATACTTTTTATTAAAAGTTGGAAAGAACATAAAGGTGGAATAGTTCCAAATCAACTGGGAGAGAGATATGCTACTATTTTTGGAGAGATTGACAAAAAGAATACAACGACAAAAGAGGTTATGACCAACCTTTTTAAGTGTACAGATGTTAAAAACTTTGGTGCAACTTTTGCAGAAGAGGGGCAAAATATCTCTATTACAGGAGCTGTTCAGTTTGGACAAGGGTTTAACAAATTTGATGATACTAATATTGAAATTCAAGATATTCTCTCTCCTTTTGCCGATTCAACCAAAGAAGATGCAAAACAATCAACTCTAGGTACAAAAATAACTGTAAATGAAGCACATTATTTTTATGGATTTTCGATTAATCCTAATAATTATAATGAGTACAAAGAGATTTTAGGTAGTGATTTTAATGGTTATACAGAGGAAGACTATAAAAAATTTAAAAAAGTTGCATTAACTTCTGCTACTGCTTATAGTACAAACTCTAAGTTTGGTTGTGAAAATGAGTTTGCACTGTTTGTAAAATGTAAAGATAAAGATACTTATCTACCTGATTTAAGCGATTATATAGAGTTTGATAGTAAAAAAAGAGAAGTTGATTTAGCTAAGTTAGAGGAGTTGGTAGGAGATAGAGGAGAGATAGAAATTTACTCTAACCCTTATAAGCTCAAAGTAGTCACAACTAAAACTCATAAAAATATATTTACTAACCAAGAGATATAGCCATGAAAGGAGTAAGCTTTAGGCTTAGTGGTAAAACAGCTTGTTTTAGAAAACCTGATGTTAATCAGTTCGCTTATTTTTCTTATAATAATATTCATAAACCTGCTCTTTTAGGTTTGTTAGGTTCTATTATTGGGCTTGGTGGATATACTCAGCTTCATGACAAAAAAGCCTTAATCAAAGAGAAAATTAAGAAAGCAAAAGGCAAAGATAAAAAGGCTTTACAAGAGGAATTAAGAATTTTAGAAGAGGATTATCCTCAATTTTATGAGAAGCTAAAGGGCTTAAAAGTCTCTATCACACCCTTAGCACCTTATGGCTATTTTGCTAAGAAGATACAAGTATTTAATAATTCTGTAGGATATGCCAGTAAAGAGATGGGAGGCAATCTTATCGTGCGTGAACAGTGGCTTGAAAATCCAGAGTGGCAGATTATAATTTTAGATGATAAAACAGATGAGTATATTAAATTACAAGAGTATCTAATAGAAAAAAAATCTATTTTTATACCTTATTTAGGAAAAAATGACCACCCTGCAACGATAGATAAAGTTAAAGAGATAGAGTTAAGTGCTTCTATTGATGGTATTAAAATCTCTTCACTTTTTATAGAAAATAAATGTGAGATTTCAAATATGCCACCAAGAGGGGAACTCTCATACTTTTTTAAAGAGGTATCACCTATGAGATTGCAAGAGGAGTATCATTTTTATGAGTATGAGAATTTGATTTTTACCAATCATAAAATAGTTCAGAATAGTTCAAATAATATATACTCATTTGAGCAAGAAAATTATTTTTTTATGTAGGTTTAGATGTATTTAGATTTAAATATTTTTGGTGTTGATGAGTCTTTTTTGGCACATACTCCAAATGAAACTTTACCTGAACATTTAGAATGTACTAAGAAGTATTTAGAAAAGATACTAAAAGCTAAACATCTAGAACCACTTATAGATGGACTGATAAATAGCATTGACGATAAACATTCTAAATTAATAAAAGAGATGTTTTATAATACAATTTATCTGCATGATTTAGGAAAAATGAACCCTTGTTTTCAATCTAAAAAGATGAGTAACCCTTTATTTAAAGAATATCAGGGTTGTTCTGACTCTAAGCACTCTTTTGGTGGAGTTGTTTATTTTATAGATTATTATAAACCGATTATTGAAAAAATAGAGGAAGATAAAGAGTATTATCGACTTATCTATATTCTTTATAATTTTTCCTATCATATCTCTAAACATCATGGACGATTAGGGCAGATAGAGGAGTATCTTTTTGATAAACGAGAAGAACATCCTGATTTTGAAAATGTTAAAAAAGATATTATGCTTTACTTAGATAGCAAGTTTGAATTTTACATTTTAAATAAACTTCTTTTTTCTCTTTTGGTTTCATCTGATTATTATGCAACAAGCGAATATATGGCTAATTTGACAATAGATAATTTTGGCACATTTACACAGACTCAAAAAGAGAATCTTCAAAATAGGTTTGATAGTTTTTTAGAAGGTTTTGGAGAAGCAAAAGGGATTAATAAACTTAGAAATGAGATTTTTAAAGAAGCAGAGTTTAATTTATTTCAAAATCTGGATAAACATATTTATTATTTAGAAGCTCCAACAGGAAGTGGTAAAACAATAACCTCTATAAATTTGGCTTTGAAGCTTTTAAATAGTGATAAACGGCTCAATAAACTCTTTTATATCTTTCCTTTTAATACTCTTATAGAACAAACTAAAAGCGTTTTTAATGATATTTTTGGAGATGATTTGAATATAGAAACGATTAATTCCATCTCTCCTATTGAACTTGAAAATAAACAAGAAGAAAATGAAACCAACTATACACAATCTTATATAAATAGACTATTTTTTCACTCTCCTGCGATTATTACCACTCATGTAGCTCTCTTTAATATCCTATTTGGCACTTCAAAAGAGGATAACTTTCCACTATGGCAATTGGCAAATTCGGTCATTATTTTAGATGAGATACAAAGCTATAACAATAATTTATGGTGGTATATGGTTGAATTTTTTGATAAATATGCAGAGTTACTTAATATTAAAATCATAATTATGTCAGCTACTTTACCAAAGTTAGATTTCTTTTTAGAGAAAAAAAGTAATTTTGTAGATTTAATCAGCACTCAAAAGCGAAATGAATTTTTTAAAAGCCATTATTTTAAAAATAGAGTAGAGCTAGATTTTGAACTTCTTAAAGAAGAGATAGATTTAGAGAGACTAGAGGAGTTTTTTGATGAGGTCAAAGAGGGCTATTCAAAAATACTTTTTGAGTTTATTAAAAAGCAGAGTGCTAGAGAGTTTTATAATCAAATAAAAGAGTGGAATGAAAATGTATATGAGCTAAGTGGTGATGACAATAAAGCTTATAGACAATTCGTAATTAATAAAACTAAAGAGGATAATCCCATCATTGTAGTAGCAACCCAAGTGATAGAAGCAGG
>JAMOSL010000167.1 GCA_027063105.1 Campylobacteraceae bacterium | reverse complement strand
TGTTACTGAATAGTTCTTTGCATAATCGCATAATTTCATATATTTTTTCATGAATAAATTATATCATAGTAATCTTTAATATCATTTTAAATATTTTTCTATTATTTAAAGCTTCTGTTGGTAATACTCTTTTAAAACCTCATCACGGTTAGACATATCAAGAGATACTAATAAATCATCTAAAACCAAAAGCTTTAAGGGGCTATCTCTTAGTTTTACTTGTGTGATAGCCAATCTTACAGATAAGGCAATAGCTGTTAGTTTTGCTTCATTAAAATAGCTTTGAGGTCTAAAAATAGGAATATCATCTTTTCCATTTTCTATAATGCTAATTACTACTTTTATTTTAGGTTTAATCAAGGATTGTTTAGTATATTTACCATTTTCAATAGATAATATTATTTTGATATTTTGATATTTAAATGCTTCTAAATATTTATTAGTTGGTGTATTTATAAATGTATATAAAGCCCAATATAAAGAACTTTTTCCACTACCATTTTCACCGTAAATTAAAATATTTTTACAATCAAAGTCTAAGCTCTCTTCACCCACAAAAAATTTAAAATTATTTAGCGTTAATTTATTTATTCTTTTCATTATAAACTCCTACCTATTGGAGTTATTAAATCAGATAAATCAATCCACATCAAAATTAAATTATTTCTAATTTTATTTTTTGTTTGAGATAGTGTATCATAAGCATTTAAAACTATCTCAATCTGTTTACTCTCATCTTCTATCTTCTCAATAGCTTGATAATCCTCTTTGGCATAAGAGATAAACTCTATATTTTTACTCTCAAACTCCTCCTTAAAATACAACTCATAAACCATAGCATCAAGCACCTTTTCAAATTTATAAATAATATGAGAATTAGGTACATATTCATTAATAGGCGTATCCAAAGTTTTAAGAAGCATAATATAATCCACCAAAATCTCAAAAGGCTTAGTATCTTCTATATTATCTATTTTTGGAAGTGGAAAATGATTTAGATACATAGGTTTATAATAATAATATCCACCACTAAAAACAGAACTTGTATTTTTTATGAAAAACCACATTAATTTAGAGTTTAAAATAGCCAAATAAAATTTATAACTCTCTTTGTATTCTGAATATTTTATTAGTCCATGATTTCCATCTTTAAAATAAAATTTACTATTTTCATCATAAGATACTTGCCCTCCTAGAGATAACTGAGGAGTAATAAGTTTTTCTTTATCAAATAAAGTTAAACTCTTAGGATAAATATACCTAAACCAAAAATTATCATTTTTTAATTTTCCTCGTTCCCTACCTCGCAAAATATCTTCACACTCTTTAAGATAAGTATATCCATTTGGAAATTTTTCTTTTATTTCACTCTCTGTATATAAAGTAGCTTTCTCATCTTTGAAGTAATATGGAAAAATTATATAATTATCTTTTTTTATCTTTTCGTACCTATGAACTTGATTGCCTTTTACGGATACTTTTACCAAACTATCCTCTATACTAATTTCTTTTTCTAATTCAGTTGAATATCCTATAATTAAACTATCTACACTTCTACAATTTTTTAAAAAATAAACACTATCTTTACTTGTTTGAAGTCCTGTAAATATTTTAAAAATATTACTCATTTTAAAAGGCTGTCTTTTTAACTTCTCTAAAATATTATAAGTCTGTTTATCTGTAAATACCCAACTATCAGAACTAAGCTCACTATTTTTAATCTTGGTATAATCATCATCTTTTAGATTAAATAGATATGCTTCTAACTCTTTATTGGTATTTAAATCTTTATTACTCTCTGCATAGTCTAAAGTTTTATTTGGACTTTTTTTAAACCATATCAAAGAGGTATAAGTAGAAGCATTAAAAACCTGATATGCTCCAAATGAGATAAATTTGGATATTTTATCTCTGCTTATTTCCCTAAGTCCTTTACCAAACGAGCTATTTATCCATTTGTGAGGCACAATAAAATTTGCTATGCCATTGGGTGATAATAGTTCTAAGGCTTTTTCTGTAAAAAGTACATAGAGGTCATAGCTTCCAGTCGCACTATCAAAGGCTTTTTTGTATCTTGTTGATGTTTCTTTGTCTATTCCTTGTACTCTTAGATACGGTGGGTTACCTATCACAACATCAAATCCTCCTTCATTCATAACCTCTGCGAAATAGAGTTTATAAAAAAAGAGTTCTGTTGTGGGTTTCTCTTTGGCAATTTTTTTAAATAGTGTTAGGTTTAGATAATCCTCTTCTATTGATTTGGTGAGTGTATCTTGTTCTCTTTTTGTACCTATATATAATCTTGATGATTTTAATTTTATCTGCTCTTCATACTCTTTTATTTTACTCTCAAATTCACTATCTATGATTTTATTTATATCTTTGTCTAGTTTTATTTTTTTGTTATTATTGGTTTCATTAAAATATTTATGTATTAATTGTTGAACTCTCTCTATCTTATTATTATCATCAAATAAACCTTGATTACTTTGCTTTTCAAATGGGTCATATCCGTTTATTGTCTCTAATAGACTATTTCCTACCATTATTTTATATGCTAGATTTGGTAATGGAGTTGGAGTATCTTCATCAACTACAATACTAAGCCAAAATCTAAGCTTAGCTATCTCTACGGCACTTTCTTCTATATCTATGCCATAAATTGAATTTTCTATTACCTCTTTTTTTAGTTTAGAAAGAGGCGTTTTATCTCCTAACTCTTCTCTTATTTTTATTACCTCATGAAGTATTCCCATTGGAAAAGCACCAGAACCAATAGCAGGGTCTAAGATTTTAATGTTTTTGATGTAGTCAAGTTTTCTTATCTCTTGTGGTTTGGTTTGAAGATAGTCTTTTATAGATTGCTGACACATATAATGCACAATTTCTCGTGGGGTATAAAATGCTCCTTTGTCTTTTCTATCTTCTAATAAATCTTCAAATACTCTACCTAACATTTCAGGGTCAATGGCTACTTCGCTATCGTTTGAATTATCTTCTATAATGGTAAAATTATATCTATCAAATACCTCAAAAATTTTCTTAAAAATATCATTTTCTATAATAATATCTAATCTATCAAACTCATCTTTGGCAAATAGACCACCATTTAAAAATGGCATTTTGCAATTTAATATTTTAAAATAATCATCTTTTCTATTTTTATTTAGTGCATTAAAAAATATCTCTTGAAGTAGTTGAGTATAGAAATTATTTTTTTTATAGTTAGCAAAGCTATTTGATAGAAACTTTTTATCTCCATCTCCCCACTCTTTTTGAGTTCCTAACCAACCTTTCTTTTGTAAAAAATATAAAAATACAATTCGTCCAAGAAGCTTTTTGCCAAAAAATTTAATATTATCTTCATCTTTAAATAGTGCTATTTGAACAGAGAGATAATCACAAATTTCAAAATACAAACTTTTATAATCATTAAAAAATTCTTTTGTTACTTTTTCTACACTAAAAGCCTCTTTTATATCTTCTATATTTGATTTTTTATTTATAGTTGATAGTTGAGTATATGCTGTATTAATAGCAATATCTTTACCTAATACAAAACTATATCTTTTATTATAAGATACAAAAGTAAGCCTCCATACATCACTATTTGGATGGTAGATTACTATTAATAATATATCTTGAATTTTAGGCTTAGAAAGCTTATTGATAACATTAGCAAAACCAACTCGTTTATTCTCTATATTAGGTGATGTTGACTCTAGCAATAAAACACCTATCTCATTATCATCAACTAAAAAACCATCAGCAAAATAACGATATTTAGCTACATCAACTCTATCACTCTCATCAACAATATCTTTTAATCTTGTATCTAATATTTCTACATCATCAAAATTATCTTTTAAAAATTTTGTAAAATCATCTAAGTTAAATCTATTTTCAATTAGTTTTTTTATTGGCATTTTTGTCCTTTATTATATTATCTTCTCTATCACTTTAGTTACCTCATCAGCTGTTTTACCTTTGAGATTATTTATTTGATTTATAGCTACAATATCCAAAATACCAGTTGATACACTCTCTTTTAGCCTCTTATATGTAGCTTTATCTTAAATAATTAATTGTTCTTTGTCTGTTATATATTTATATATTTTATCTTTTGTATCACTGCTTATAGGTTGTATGTTCTTATAGATATCTTCTTTAAATATTTTTGCCATATCTATAAATACTATATCTGATATTTTCTTATCGGCTATTTTTATATATTTATCTTCTATATTTATCAGAGCTTTCTCTTCTATCTCATATCCAACATTTATAATATTAAATTCATTTATATATCTATATTCAGATGGGTTATTATCTATAAAGTCTCTTAGTTCCTCTAAAAAATCTAGCTCTTCATCTAGCTCTTGATTATTAATTACTTTTTTATTAAATAACTCAACACTAAACACCTCTTCATCTTCTGTATATATTTTACTATCTTCTCCAAAAGTGGTATGAAATGATTGTAATTTTACAAAGGCTTTTTGAGATAGTTTAATAGATTTCTCAATATTTTCTGATGGTTTGAAGTTATGAATATGTATATAAGGCTCTTTTGTCCCTATACGATTTATACGACCTATTATTTGAATTAACTTTGTAGCATTCCACGGTATATCATAATTATAAATTGTATTACTTCTATGTAGGTTTATACCCTCTGCTAATGTATCTGTAGTTATTATAATATTATAGTCATCTTTCTGTTCTCCTCTGTAGTTAGCATCAAAGTTCTCTCTAATGATAGATTTATATTTATCTCTATTTTGTGAAGATATAAATAGTATTTTTTTATTTGTTGATAATTTTGATTTTAGATAATCTAATGTATCTTTTGACTCTGTGAAAATAACTATTTTATTTTTTTTCTCTTTATCTAATATCTTTATAAATTTAGCTATTTTGGGGTCTTGAATATCATCTTTCCACAGTTGCACTAATTTTTCTAATATCTTTAAATCTTTTTCTAATTTTTGTAGATAATCTGATTTAAAATCTTTTGGAGTTAATACTTTTATCTTTTTATTCTCTATATATTTATCCAATATATCATAATATTCACTACTATCTTCATCAATATCTAACATATCAGATGCCTTAGTACCCATATATATTTTTCCATCTTTAAAGTTTGATATAAAAGATTTATATTTATCTAATTGTCTATTATATAGATATATTAAAAGAGTAAAACGAGCTTTCAAATCGTTTGATAAGTAGATTTCGCATAAGATATGCTAATTGATTTAAGTTAAATATAGTATCATTTGAATAGTATTTTTCTCTAGCATCTAGCGTAAGATAAGATAAACTATTAAATCTTTCATATTTAAGCTCATCTATTAATATATTTGTCGTATCTGCAAATAATTTTGATAATGCATCATCCATTTCATATTCGTGTTCTTCTATTGGCTTTACTTCAGGTAAGCTCAAATTTTGTTCTCTAAATTCTCTCATATACATTTTATGATTTGCTATATCACCTCTTGTTCTTTGTATCATTATATCTCTTAAGATGGG
>JAMOSL010000166.1 GCA_027063105.1 Campylobacteraceae bacterium | reverse complement strand
CCCAGTATATTTTTCTATATTTATAGCATCTTCATACTCTATAATATCTTTGAGTATATTCTTAGCAGGAGAAGAGTTATTAAAAAGTAAGACTATTAAATGGTATATTCTTTTAATCATAATATCTATATTAACTCCTTTTAATGGTGTAGGTTTAGGATTAATTGGATTTCCACATATAGAAATAGCAATACCTGCTTTTATATTACTTTTTTTCACACTATATTTTAAAGGTTATAAATATAGTAGTTATTTAGCATTTTTATTTTTATTAACCATACGAGAAGACGCAGGATTTCATCTATTTGGCTTATTAAGTATTCTACTAATAATATTTTATTTTATAAAAAAGATACCTAAAGATTTAATTATTAAAGCGATTTTATCTTTTCTATACAGCATTATAGCGATAATTATTCAGAAATATTTTTTTATAGGCGATAATGCTTTAGAGAGAATTTATCTAGGTTCTCCTCATTTTTCCCATATAAATTATGATTTTTTATATAATAGATTAGAATTTTTTATAGAAAATAGAGAATATATATATATTCCTATGCTCCTTCTCATGATATTTTCTATCTGGAGTAAAAATATTTTTTTAGTAGTTCCTATTATATCTACACTACCTTGGTTAATTTTATCTTTTATTGCTATAAGTACGATGCCAAATAGTTTTGCAAACTACTATGCTTTTCCTTTTATTATTCCATTAAGTTGGTCTTTAGTTAGCTTTTTAATACTTTATAAAATGCAACCAAATAATAAACTATCACATTATAAGATTTTTGTAACAACTATAACTATAAATATATCATCTATATTTTTATTTAGTGGAAATAATGGAAATTGGGATAACTCTCCTTGGGAAAATTTTGGCTTTAGTTATATAAATAAAATAAAACCAACAAATAGAATTATTAAAACCATAGATGATAATAAAATTATATTTGGTAATCTACTTTATGATGAGGCAATATCGGCACTATCTATCAAAAATTTAAAAAGAGATGAATATGGCTATATAAATGATTTCTTTCCTCCACAAATAAAAAATGCTAATACTCTAATATTTTATAAAAAAAGTACAAAATTATTTGAAATCATAAAAGAGAAACCAAATATAAAATATATTTATAAATTAGATGATATTAATATTATTATTGCATCAGAATATAATTTATCTACAATAGTATCTTTTTAGTCTATAATCTTCAATTCAGGATTTAAAGCATAACATCCTCTTTTTATTCTAATAAATAATTTTTTATTATACATATTATTACTATTTATTTCATTCTTAGCTAATATAGCGTTAACATATGCTCTATTTTTTCTATAATCAGCCAAAAGAAAAGATGGTAATATACTTATGTAATATAAAAAGTTACTAATATCAAGACAATTATTAACTCTTCTTTCTATTTCATGAGACTCTTCCTTGCTATCAATATTCATTTTTTCATTTAATGCAATAAGATAGGTCATTAAAAAATATTCCATAGAGTTAGGATATATTTTCATCATTCTTTTTTCTATAGTATATTTAATATGAGAATATTGCAATTTATCATAACTTTTAATTAAAGATTCATCTATGGTATTTCTATCAATATTTAATTTATCCATTTTTTTACGGGCACTTACTGTTAAAGTTTTAAAGTCCTTATATTTATTATATTGTCTAATCCAAGTATCATAATTATCAGTGTATTTAAGAAATGATAATTCAAAAGCACTTAAACCTTTTTTATTTCTAAGATTTTTATCCATGCCTTCCTCTAAAAAATAGTTAATTGTTTCTATATTCTCACTAATAGCTCCTATCATTAACCCATTTAGACCATCTTCATTTGAATAGCTAATAGTATTATATTTTTGTGTATATTTTTTTATTTCAGTTAATTTACCAAGTATGCAAGAGGTATGAAATATCTTAAAATCTCTTTCTAACTCAGAGAGAAATGTATCAGCTTTTTTATATTTAAATAGAATTAATGATCTAAGTAATCCTCTATCTATTTCTTGTTTAGCATAAGCAAAGAGCTTATCTTTTGCTTGTTTGTTAAATAGTTTTTCATTCAAAGCTTCTTTTTGAAGCAAGTCCAATTCTTCTTTACTCAAAATAATTTTATTAATTCTATTTTTATTAAGTTCTTTCTCAATAGCTTCTGACTGTTCTATTTTCCCTTGTTTTTTTAGTTTTTGAGCCTCTTTATGCCACTCTTCATCACTTGATTGTTTCATATCTATAGAAATTTTTTGCTGTTGTTCAACCAGACCAAGAAGTTCAAGAATTTTATGATTTTTATTGACTTCGATAATATGAAGATTTTCAATAGCTCGTGTAAAAGCTACATAAAGAGAGTTTATATAAAATTTATAGACTTCTAACTCTTTATTTGATTTATCTTTTACTCGTGAAAACTGTAGATTGTCTTTCAAGTTTTCAGGTTCAACACCTTCTGCAATAGTCTTAAACTCTTTATGATTTGTTGTAATAAAATTAACTAATATAATATTTTCATATTCTAATCCTTTAGCTTCTTGTATAGAAAAAATTAATGGTGTTTTAAAATATTTTTTAATCTCTGCTTTTTGAGAATTATCCATAACAAGAATAGCAAATTTAGTAGATTTCTGAATTTTTTTATTAAATTCTTTTTTTAGTTTAGTGCTATCCTTATAAAAGTTTATATTCCCTTTATTCTGAGATATAGAGTTAATAAGATAATTACTCTCCTTATCAATAGACCCAAAGCGTAAATTCTTTATCTTGAGTAAATTATTTGATAATTCTGTGATTTCAGGAGAATTTCTATAATTAGTCTGTAATACTTTTAGAATATTTAGCTGTTGATTACTAGTTTGAAAAATCATTGTCTTAAGATGTGACCAAGAAAAGAAATTTGGATGTACAATCTGATTGGAGTCTCCACTTAATACAAATTGTAATTTCTTTTTCAAAGTAGATAAAATTAGAAAAAGTTGAATATTAGTAAGGTCTTGAACCTCATCAATAAAAATAAAATCATATTTTTTTTCTGCTTTATTAAGATATTCATGAGAGAGAATATTTATATCATGATAATTATTTTCTTTAAGAAAAATTAAGTATTTTTTAAATAATCTATAAACTTCATCTCGTTGACTGGAGGTAAAAATAGACTGTCTAATACCCAAGTTAATGTAATCTTCTTGTGATAGGTAATGCTTATCTATTACTCCACCTGTAATTACTCCTTTGAATTCCTCATATATTTTATAGCTCTCTTTGATACTCATACTCTGCTGATACCTGCTGAACCAAGCATCAAATTCTCTAAAATGTATCTCTTTACTTTCTGGAATTTCAATAGAATCAATAAATTCATGAAAAGATAAAAAATCTATTTCTTGGGAGTCTTTTGAGAAGTGCTCAGAAAAGTATATATCTGTTGCATTATCTACAAGATAAGATGATAGTGAAGTATAAAGTATATTACCCTTCATCATTTTTAGTTTTTCTAAACTAAGTGCTGTTTTCCCACTCCCTGCCGAACCAATAATAATTATAGGTGGAGGAAAATAAAGAATTTCATCTTGTGTATCATCAAAAGAAATTACCTTATCCAAAAAGTGAACAGAATTTTTATTGCTATTAAGATAATTCATAGGAATACTATCTGTATCTTCAACTTTAGAAGCAGTGATAACATCTTTAAGAGAGGTCTCATCAACTTTAACACCTCTTAGAAATTTAGACTTTTCATATTCATGATTAAAAATTATTTCAAGTAATAAAATATAACGCTTAGATGCATAAGAAACAAACTGAAACAAGAGTCTATTCTCATAATCAAGTTTAGCTCTAAAAAAAGAACTATTACTAATTTTTTTTACTTCAGCTGATTTAAAATCATCATTTTGTAAAAATTTTACAACTTTAGCATACTGCTTACTCAAGCCTTTGGTCTCAATTTCATTAAAATATAATATATCCATTTAATTTGCTTCTTTATTCTTATTTGTAGCTTTTTGCATAAATTATATCCTACAATAATAAAGTTTTTAAAAAGTTGAATTTTTTTATTTATTTTATAAATTATGTTACACTTCCAAGAAAATAATGGAGTAATATGAGAAAAAAGATAAAAAATATGGATAGAGGAATTTTACTAATGCTTTTAGCTTCTCTTAGTTTTGCTATGATGGGTGGATTTGCAAAACTTTTAACAGATTCTCTTCCACCTCTTGAAATTACATTCTTTAGAAATATTACAGGTGTTATATTAGTAGGTATTACTCTTTGGAAAATTCCACTAAAACAGAAGGGAGGAAAACCATTTCTTTTGTTATTTAGAGGAACTATGGGATTTCTAGCACTCTTAGCTTATTTTTATATTATGGCATATATTCCTCTAGGAGAAGCTGTTACATATAATAAAACTTCACCTATTTTTGTAGCAATATTTGCATATATATTTTTAAAGGAAGAGCTACCCAAAACTGCTTTTCTAGCTATTATTATTGGATTTATAGGTATTGTTTTAGTAGCAAAACCTGATGGCTTCTCTTTAGATAAATATGATGCATTAGGTATATTTTCTGGTATTGGTGCAGCATTAGCATATACATCAATTAGAGAACTTCGTAAATATTATGATACTAGAGCTATTGTTCTATCTTTTATGGGAATTGGAACAATAGGACCTATCATACTAATGTCACTAGCTCCATTTGTTGAACATAGTGAGGGTGATATGCTATTTGCAGAGTTTATTATGCCAATAGGAAATGAGTGGTTTATGATTTTAGCTGTTGGTGTATTTGCAACTATATCTCAACTTTTAATGACAAAGGCTTATGAATTAACTAAAGCTGGTATAGTTGGAACTATTTCATATTCTAATATTGTATTTGCTATTATAATTGGTATGATACTAGGTGACCCAATTCCTGATATTTGGACTTTTTTAGGTATAATCTTAGTAATTATATCAGGTATTTTAGTTACTGTTCCAAAAGTTTCTAATAAAAAAGATGTAAAAAATAATTGATGGAGAAATAAATGGAGTATTATAATTGGATATTATCATTTCATGTGATGAGTTTTTTAAGTTGGATGGCTATGTTATTTTACCTGCCAAGATTATTTGTATATCATAGAGAATATGCAAATAAAGAAGATTTTGTAAATGTTGTGAAAATACAAGAATTTAAATTATATAAATATATTGGATTACCTGCTATGTGGGCAACAATTATATCTGGTGGATTCATGATTTATCTAGTTCCAGAACTGTTTAAAAGTGGTGCTTGGCTACATGTAAAATTAACTCTGATGATATTTCTAATTGCATATAGTTTCTCATTAGATTATATGAGAAAGAAGATTGCTGAAAACCCACACTATAAAAGTGGAAAATTTTTCAGATTTTATAATGAAGTCCCTACGCTACTTATGATAGGAATAGTTATAATGGTTGTGATTAAACCATTATAAAATTACTTTAAATAGCTCTTTTAATTTAAATATTTTACCCTAACCTTATTTTAAAG
>JAMOSL010000165.1 GCA_027063105.1 Campylobacteraceae bacterium | reverse complement strand
AATATAACATCAAATCTCTTCTTAATACCTTTATAATTTAGTAAATTCTTTTTAATATCTTCTATATTCTCACCTACTGCAATACCTGCTAAAATACCTAAAGCTGTATCTAAAGCGATATGTTCACCTAATCCGAATATACTAAATTCTCCATAATCTAAAAGTTCAAATTTTGTATAAGGCTCTCTATCAATTAATATATATTTTATATTCTTAATATCTTTTGAGGGATAAAGTCTTATGGCTTCTATATCTAATGATGATAAGAATTTATCTTCGGCATTAATAACGCAAATATTAGCTAAAGATAAAAAGTTTCTGTAAGCATTATAAAATCTCTTTTCATCATATTCATAATATTCCATATGTTCAGGTTCTACATTTGTAACAATTGCTAAATATGGATTTGAATTTAAAAAACTCTCATCACTCTCATCTGCTTCAAATATAACTTTGTTATTATCAAAATGTCTGACATTAGAACCAAACTCTTTAGATATAGCTCCTATTAAAGCATTTGTTTTTGGTAGCATAGATGCCAATATAGCCGATGTCGTGCTTTTTCCATGAGCTCCACCAACTGCATAAACCTCTTTATCTCCTAATATAGAGACAAGTGCCTCTTTTCTTGACAAAACTTTAATACCTAATTCTATAGCTCTTTTATACTCTGGATTATTTTTTCTAACAACTGCTGAATGGACAACTAAATCAACACCAACAACTGCATCTTCATGATGAGGTATTGTTATTTTAGCATTAAAATTAGTTGCTAAATCATCTGTTATCTCTGTCTGTTTAATATCTGAACCACTAACAATATGTCCATAGCTAGATAAAAATTTTGCCAAAGCAGATAATCCAATTCCTCCAATACCAATAAAATGTATTTTCATTACTACTTAGACTCTTCTAAAACTTTCAACTCATCTTTTGCTTGTTCAACTAAATCATTATTATCATTCAAAAATTTATCTGTATCTATTCTAAATGACTTTAAGAAATAAGCTAGTTTATCATTCTCTTCATATTTTTCTATATCAGCAATAGTTCCTATAAATGTATCAAAGTCATTACCTATCATAACAGATACGGCATGAACCATCATAGCGTGTTTTAAGTTCTTTTCATCAATCATATAATGTAAAACTTGGAATAATTCTTTAGAACCCTTCATATCATTATCACTATATCTTTCTATAGCATGTTCATATATAGCTCTAGCAGTAAAAAGCTCTTCTTGAATATTCATATCAAAACCTTTTTGTTGACTCAAATATTCAGCCAACTTATCAAACGCTTCTTTTAGTATAAATGTAAATATATCATTAATTTTATCTTCATCTTCACTAACTAAAAGTAAAGCATCAAGAAGTTGATAACCTTTCTCTATACTGTTCTGCTCGTTCATCTCTTCTTCTAACAAAACTAAGTTTGCTAAAAAGTCTTTATTTGTTTTTAACGCCTCTATATCTATCTCTTGATTAGTCATATTTTTACCTTATTTTATAGTAAAGAGATTTTAACATATTAAAACTTTATCACTCTATGAAAAATAATTTAGAAAGTATTTAAGAAAATTTATGTATTATGTATTAAAATTATGGCGGACAGTGAGAGATTCGAACTCTCGGTACAGTTACCCGTACGCATCCTTAGCAGGGATGTGGTTTCAGCCAACTCACCCAACTGTCCTTTTCTTTGGAGAATGAGATTATAGTCTCTATATGCTTAATGTTTACTTAAATTATTATAATTTCTTTCTTATTTACCAAATAATTGTTTTTTTTAGTTAAAATACTATAAATATAAAGGATTTTTTATGAAGAAGTTTACACCTCTACTTATTTTAGGGATATTTTTGACTGCAGTTATTTTTATGGTATTCGGTATGGAGAATGCTTCAGCAATTGCACACCCCACATATAAAAATAAATAAGTGTCACATATTATGCAAAAATTATTAATTATTTTAATATTATCTACTTTATCAAATGCTAATTGGAATGATAATTTATTTAATATTACCTCTTTTACTAAGAAGTCTGATGAGAATAGTAGTGCTAAAGCTAAGAGATTGCATAAAGAACATTTTAATGATATATGGGAAGATGTTATTGATAATCTTGAAGATGGATTAGAAATAAGTAAAAAGATTGATAAAGCACCTAATAGTGCTATATTTGTAGATGATAAAAAATCTTTGAGAAAGAAATTTGATAATGTTCTTGATAATATTATTATGTTACTTCTTAATGATAATCTGTTAAATTATAGAAAAAATATTAGAGACTCAAAAAATAATATTAATGCTTTAGAAAATAATATATTGAAGTATAGAGAAAAAAAGATTACAGCTCCAGATGAAAGTCATCTTAAAACAACTAAAAATGAATATAATCAAAAAATTAGTGATATGCAAAAGGCTATTAATGGACATAAACAAAATATAGCTAATACTAAGGTAATGGTTAGTTCTAATTTAAAAGATATGGGAATCAACTTATCTGTGCAACAAATTGATGTTCTTTTATCTAGGGTTGATGGAGATGATATCATTGCTATGACTTTAATGATGGATGTTTTAAAGCAGATTACAACTCAACTTTTAGGAATAATGCAAGAGTCTGCAGAAGAGTTAAATCATGCTAAAAAATATTATGGTATGAATATGGTTTTACTAGAGTTGGTTGTTTATGTACAAGATAATTTAATTAGAAAGATTGAGCATAAATATATTCCTAAAATTGATAATATTCTATTGGATACAAGAAAGATTTTACTAAAAACTAGTAAGAAAATATCTTCAGAGAATAATTTACAAAGAAAATCTATATATAATCAAAATTATAAAGCTCAAAAGTTGACTTTTAAGGTGGCTACACTTTATAAAAGAAACCTAAAAGATGAATTGAAACAAATTAGAAAAGCTAAAGATGTTAGCGTTAAAAATCTTGATGTATCTAAGAATACCTTTGAAACTGTATCTTTGAGTAGTGATTTATATAAAATCATATCTTCTAGTCAAAATATAATAAGAGAAGTTATGAAATTACAAATCCCTAATATTATACCTTTTAAAAATATACAAATGAGAGATAAATTTATGGAATTAACAGATAAGATTAAAAAAGATTAATCCTCTTCTAACTCATATCTGCGATTTACAACTTTAACTTTGGGAGGTACTCCTGCCTCCTCAAAATAATCATATCCCTCTTTTAAATTTCCCCAAAAGTTATACCATTGATTGTCACTATACTCTAGCATTACTTTATCCGTCATTCTAAATGGGAATATATTTACATCTATGGTTTTTTGTTTGTTATCAAATGTATCTTCTATTAATCCATATAGTTCTTCTATGTATTCATCCGCAATGGCATAACAACCAATAGATTTACAACCTCCATGAACCATTAATGCACTCCCTGTTCGCTTATGGGTTTTATCATATTTATTTGGATAACCAAGATTAAACGATAAATTATATTTACTGTTTGGATTTAGGCTTTTTTCTGTAATTTTATAGAACCCTTCTACTCCCTGAAGATCACCTTCTTTGAGTTTAGGTCCCAAATTACCTGATTGTTTACATATTGGATATATCTTTAATAACTGATAATAATCTTCATCTTTTATCCATACTTCTAGTTCTGCACTTAATTTAAAAATTCTAATAAAAATATTGTTTCCTATTTTAGTATCATTTATAGGTAGACAATCATTTACATCTCTATTTAGAGGACATAAGGGTTTTGTTTCATTATATATAATAGGTTGAATTTTACTTAAATCAATCTCTTCCTTGTTATTTCTAATCATTTTTATTATCTTGTTCTCTTCAGTTTTCTTCACAATCATAACTTTATCTATTTCCTTCTTTGGAATAATGGATAAAATTGGTTCTATTATCTCTTTCTGAACTTTTGGAATTATAATATCTTGGAACTCCATTAGAATATCACTTATAATTGCTACAAATAATATAAAAAAGAATAAAAAGGTTTTTCTCATTAGACATCCTTCTTTAAATTATTAGCACAAACAAAAGCAGAACTAAATGCCCATTGAAAGTTATATCCTCCAATTTTTCCTGTAATATCAAGAACTTCGCCTATGAAATATAGATTATCAACCTTTTTACTCATCATAGTCTTAGAGTTTATCTCATCAGTTGACACTCCACCTTTTGTTACTTCTGCTTTGCTATATCCAAAATTACCTGCAGGTGGAAATTTATAACTTTTTAATCTTAATAGCTGATATATATTTTCTTTTGATAATTTATTCATAGGAGAATCTTGTATCTTTAAATGTTTAAGAAATGCTTTTGATAAACTTTTAGGAATAGGAAGGAGATTACT
Source organism: Campylobacteraceae bacterium (assembly GCA_027063105.1). Classification (GTDB taxonomy): domain Bacteria; phylum Campylobacterota; class Campylobacteria; order Campylobacterales; family Sulfurovaceae; genus SZUA-451. The sequence continues at coordinate 1,289 of JAMOSL010000165.1, read as the reverse complement.
TACTAGTTTTTTAGAATTTTGATGAGGTTCTATATCAAAATCTGGTAAAAAGTCTATCTCAATTTCACCTTTTGTCCAAAATAGAGAAGTATCTAATATTACTATTCCACTAATACCTTTATGTGCAAATAAGATAGAACCATTTAATATTTTATCCTCTACTCTAATTGTCACTTTAGTTGAGATTCCACTAAGCTCTTTAAAAAAAAACTGTTCTTTTTGTAGAGTTAATCCAACTAATGCTGGGGACAAGGCATTAATCGTATGTTCAAAAGAGGTAGCTATCTTAAATCCAATATCAGTAGCTCCCAAAATAGGAAAGCTTAATCCACCAGAAGCTACAACTAAAGATTTAGCTCTATATGATTTTTTTCCACATTCAACATAAAATACATCTTCTCTTTTTCTAATATTTTCGACTTTACAATTTAAAATAATATTTTTAATATCAATATTCTTTTTAAATATATTTATTATCTCTTTAGAGCTATTTTTACAAAAATACTGCCCACTTTCTCTAATATTTGGAGTTAAATTGTTCTTTTCTAGCCACTCTAAAAGTTGATATTGGTCAAATTCTCTTAATATATCATTTATAAAATAAGGATTTCCAATATAATCTGAAGCCTCTATTGATTGATTTGTAATATTACATTTGCCACCACCAGAAATTTCTATCTTAGAACCTATTTTATCATTAATATCTAATATTATAAACTTTTTATTTTTATTTAATTGGGAAGCAACCATCAACCCACTAGCACCTGCACCAATAATTATTATATCCATTATTTCATTTTTATTTATCATGGAAAAGATTATATCATAAAGGATAAAAAAATCAATAATATGATATTATCCATCTATGAAACAATCACAAATTATTAACATACCAAATATATTAGCTTTTATTCGTCTTCTTATTGCACCTTTAATGTTTTTTTTATTAGTTAATCGTGATAATGAGATATTTAATGGAATTCATTACTCTTGGATAGATTATTTTGCCTCTTTTCTATTTGTTGTTGCTAGTGCTACCGATTTTTTTGATGGATATATTGCTAGAACATTTAATCAGATAACAACTATGGGAAAGATTTTAGACCCATTAGCAGATAAAATGCTTACTCTTGCAGGGTTTTTAGGACTAATGATATTAGATAGAGCGAATGAGTGGGCTATATTTTTGATTATAACCAGAGAACTATTTATTACTGGATTAAGGGTATCAGCTGTAACTCAAGGTATAGATGTCTCAGCATCTTTTATTGGAAAAGTAAAAACCGTTG
>JAMOSL010000164.1 GCA_027063105.1 Campylobacteraceae bacterium | reverse complement strand
AAAATTATTAGTTTTTAGAGTCTATCCATTTTCCAACTATAAGAAATTAAATGATTATTACTTCTGACTTTTTAAGAATGTAGAACTGATTCTCATATAAAATAATTTTCAGTCCTACCATCAGTTGAAAACTTTTTCTCGTTCCACAACTGGAGCTGTGGAACGAGCCAAACTATCTTGAATTATCTAAGTTCCTTATCTATAAAGTTATAAAAAGTGGAGATTGAACGGCAGGTTAGATTAGATTATGATAGCATTAGCATCACCTGACCCCTATTTTCTTATATATAAGGGGAGACGACAGATTGTCGTGCTGTTCACGCCAAGTTGGCGTATTGTTGGTGACAGGTTGTCGTCCTTGTAACGACATATTGGCGTCTAATTTTGCATAATTAATAGTGTAATAATTCCTATTTTTCTCTATCTTTTTGATGCTAATCATCTCTTGTTTTTTAAGTGCAGATATAACTCGTTGGATAGTTCTTTCACTCCAAAAAAGAAACTCTTTCTGCCAATTTTCTAATGATTTATAAATCCATTTTTGACCATATTTTTCATACTGACTTCTCTCTAACCAATAGTGAAGTTGTTGTAAAAAGATAGCCTCTTTAAGACCAATTAAAAGTGCAAGTGAAGGAAGTATTACCAATGGCGATTCGTTGATTAAAAGTTTACTCATTTTTTATCCTTTATTTTTTATTTTTGAGCTAAAAAAAAGACAATAAGCACCTATTGTAAATGTAGAAAAGCTTTGAAACTCTCAATATATATTTATGCTAGGTATTAAAATATTTTTTATATTATTATAGTCGTTATATTCTATTTTACCTAAGATATAAAATTAAAAGGGTATTTATCATTTTCTAGTCCTTATTATTTGGGATACCTTGATTATATCCTATTTAGTCTAATAATTTAGTTAATATAAGGACTATAGTCTATTTTAAATAGATATGTGTGTCCTTTATTCTATAGTAGACAATATATTTTTAAAATCTTTTAATACTTTTAATTGTTTTTCTTGTTTATATGATTTAAGCATATATTCTAATGCTTTTTCTGCAATTTTAGGCATTTCTCGTGTATGCCATTTTCCAACTGCACTAGCACTTACACCCAATCTTTTTGCCAATTCTGTTTGATTTATATCTAATTCATCACAAACTATTTTAACTATATTCTTTTCATTCATAATTACTCCACTATTTTATTATTTATAATTTTACCTAAAATCTAAAAGATTCTAAAAATATTTTAATAGTTGATGATATTATTGATAGAAAAGCCACCCCCTGCCGTTCAATCTCCACTTTTATCACTCTTGATAATCATAGAAATAGCCGACTTAGACAAGCCAAGAAAGTTAGCAATCTCAATTTGAGAATACCCATCCTCTGCATAAGCCAAAGAGATTACACTATTTCTCTCTTTCTTACTCTGCACATTCATAAAATGCTCCTCTAATGATTTAGATTTACTAAGTACAATCATATCCTCTTTTTTCTCAATTTTTCTATTTTGTTCTATTTGTAAAAGGGTTAAATCTTCTTGACTAAACTCTACTCCTAGAAATTCACTTAATGATTCAATATCATAATTTCTAAATAGTATTGACTCTTTAGTGCATGGATAAAAATCTTTTGAGTTAAAAACAGTATGAGCCAAAGTAAAAGGATACTCTCCTACCTTTTGAGACAATCTAGCTTCAATGGGATTATACTCTATATATCGTATCAGCGTATATAGATAAAGCTCTGAAGTAATATATCTTGACTTGTAACGATTTTGCCAAAGGTGACCTATTCGTCTTGTCTTTTTATTGAAATATTGAGCATAGTTTGCACTAACAAATCTCATAAATATTGCAAGATTATCTGTTTGTGTTTCTATGAGCAGATGATAGTGATTATCCATCAAACAGTAATCATGCACTATTACTTTATGAATCATTGCCGTTTTGTTAACGATATGCAAAAACATATCTTTATCTTCACTATGACGAAATATATTCATTCTATCTACACCACGGTTTATGATATGATGATAACCTGCCATATCTATTCTTGGTCTTGTTGGCATGATGTTTCTCCTTTACTTTTATGGATTATATCATAAAAATGGAGATTGAACGGCAGGGGTGTAGAGTTTCGTAGTTTCGGAGGGAGGGGAGATTACTTCCCTACCCCTATCAATTATATTATCTCGTAGGGTGCATTTCAATGCACCGATTAAACACAAAAATATATCGCTCTCTCTTAATAAATCAATATTGGCTATTAATATTGGATTGCGTTGATGGGTTACAATTGTGATAAAATAGCTATAACCATCTATAAAAATTCTTTTATAATTTGCCATTTAATCTCTTTGGTTTATTTAATTAATTTTGTGTTTAATTGAATTAATGGTGCAATAAATTGCACCCTACAATTATATTATTCCATATCACCGATTATACACGAAAATATATCGCGACCTTTACGGGGCAAAAGAGCAAAAATCAAATCACTCTCCTGCTCTCACACAACGAACAAAATTGCTACTGCCCTTATTGAAGTCGTTGACACCGCCACTGTTGAAAAACACAATCCAAGCATTGTAACTACCGCCCTTATTACTAGTAGAAGACCAATAATAGCCAGAGCTAGTATTATTAAACCCATTAACTATTGCAGGATTATATTTATTTCTATCTACTATACTTTTAAGTTCATTTATATTGGGTAATCTCCAATCATTATGACCTCCCAGTGTAAGCGTATTTTCGCAATAATCTATCGCTTTTTGCCACTCCATCTTAGAACCTATAGCATTGTCTTGCCATTGCAATTTTGATATAGTATCGGTTACTATATCCCCATCTCTAGTAAACTCTGCTAAACTTAAACTACTAAGTCCTATCAAAATTAAAAGGATTATTCTCATTCAAAACTCCTATTTTTTATTAAAATCAAATCACTCTCCTGCTCTCACACAACGAACAAAACGGTTAGCGTTCTTACTGAAGCTGACAAAGCCATTGTTAAAATCCAGAACCCAAGCATTGCTACTATAGCCCTTATCACTAGTCGAAGACCAATAATAGTAAGAGCTAGTATTTTCAAAAATAGGATTGATTGCAAGATCATATTTATCATAATCCACAATACTTTCTAACTCTTTAGAACTAGGTAATCTCCAATTACTATATCCACCAAAAACTAAATCATTACAATACATAGATGCAGTCCCCTCAGCTGTATGGTTACATCTATTTCCATCATCTACACATTCATCATAATCTTCTTGCAATAGCCAAGGTAGTTGTACCATCTTAGCCTCTTCATCATCTTGCCACATTAACCATGTGATATGGTCTGTGACTATTTCTCCTTCTCTTGTATAGTTAGGTGTTACACCTTTTTGGTAATGTCCATCATCATAGTCCGTATAACTCTCAGTTTGTCCTGTTTTTTTGATGACTCCTAGACCTGTGGAGGCTATATGTGGAGATAAAAGTATAAAATCATCTGTAATAAACAGTCCTTGATATAAGTATGTTGGCATTCCTATCGAAGTCATGCCATTTTCTAACCATATCTTTTCTAAAGTTTGGCTATTTACTCCATTTTGTACAACAGTATTGGTATAAAATAGTCCTTCAAAATTAGGGAAAAATTTATTATCAAATTCAGGATCACTGATAAGGTCTTTAAACTCTTGTGTAGAAGGTAATCTCCAATCACTTATATCAAAATAAGATTGTGCTTCCATCATTTGAATAATGGTACTCATATTATCAATAGAGTATCTATTATCATAATCATGCATAATATCAAGTGAATAATTAGGAGCAGTAGAGTCAAACAGTGCTGTATCATCTTTGTTTATTTTATTTTCCCATAAAATTTTTGTTTTTATATCATAAATATAAGACCAAGTATTGCTATTATCATTTAGAGCCTTACCATCATTAGATATTTTTATAAAATGATTTGAAGATGGAGGATTTTGTGTTTCTTCTGATACTATTATAGTAGCCTCATCTCTAGTCAAAAACTCATTATTTTCATCATAAGCTTCACAAATCAGATCAAATTTCTGTATATCATCATAATTTGGTATTTTTATAACTACTTTTGCTTTAGATGCAGTTATATCTATATCTACTTCATTTGTAAATTCTTCCAAATATACATAACAAGATACTTTATCTATTTGATTGAAGTCATCTTTTCTATTCAGTGGAATAACTACTGTCGTTAACTCCTCTTTGGTTTTGTCATATCCTAAATCTATATCTGGTTCAGGTAGTTCCGATAAATCTTCTTTTTTTAAAGATTTTATAATTTCATTACTCCATAAAGATTGATACTCATCAGATATAGTTTTGATTCTAAAATGATATATAGATGATGTTTCAAGCTCATCTATAAGTTCTGTTATGGAATTAGAGATTAAAAGAGTTCCATCAGATTCTTCACAAGTATCTGCATTAATAATTTCTTTTTTTGAGATACAAATACTATAATCATCATTATATTTAAATTTATCCCATTTCAATGTTATTGAATCTATTGATGATACTTCTGCTTGGAAATTAGAAGGTGGAGGTATTGTATATATTGACTTTGATAATATTCTACCATCCTTAAGGGTTACATTATAAATAAATTCATGTAAATCATCCTCTGGTATATTAATAGGGTAATCATTATTACCATCTTTAACTTTACCATCTTTACCATGAATTTCCCAATTTATTACATCTCCAATACCCAACTGACTACCATCTGTATGAGTAATAGTTAAATTTTCTATTGATAAATCTCCACTATTATCTACTGCATCAAACTCCAAAGTATAATTAGTATATTTTAAAAAGGTCTCTTCTATCAAATCCATTGAATGATTAGAAAAATTTACAATTCCTCCTTGGTCTTCTACTGGTATAAATATTTGTTCACCTGTTAATAGATAATCCATTCTTTGCGTTTGGGGAATACCAAACATAAACTTAGCCCCAAATAAATACGCCGTATTGGATTCATCAAGTGACATAATTGCTGTAGATATAGTAGAAATAGGGTCATAAGGTGTCATAATATTGGTTATTTTATCTTCATAATTAAACTTTACACTATTTATGATTCCATCATATTCTAAATTTATTTTATCTGTAAAAGATAAAGCTGAACCAAGATAATTATAAGGTAATGGAGCAGAGTTAAATGTAACCGTTTTAATATTACTATATAATCCTGCATATTGAGCCAAGCCTCCACCTAAAGAGTGTCCTGTAATTCCATTTATTTCTCCATCACCATTTTCAATTATAATCTTTTTAGCCCTGTCGAGATAATCTAGTGCTTGAGATGGTTGCCCAAAAGAAACTACTCCAAGAAGAGATAAATCAGTTAATAAATCAGCCATAGCATTATAAGCTTTTCCATATTTATTCTCCCAAGAATTAGAAGTTGTACCACCATAAGAGACAATATACTCTCCTGTATAAATATTTTTATATAATCCTGCTTTAAAACCATTAACTTCGTTATATGCTACATCCATAGTTTTCCAACTATTTTTAACTACTTTATTATCATCTGGATTATAGACTTTAGCAAATTTCAGAACTTCTTCTGTTAAATTTAAATATAAGTTATTATCAATAATTGTCTGAATAGCTCCTGTTGTTTCTTTATCTTCATAAATTCGATTTGAGAGATATGCATATTTATAATTATTATCTGATAATATTTTTAATTCATCAGAGGTTATAGCTTGTCTATAATTTTCTGTATGTTCAGTGGGTGTAGGTAGATTAGTACGGGTGTAACCTAAAAATAACCTAATAAAATATTATTAAGCAATTTCTTCCTCCCAAAACTGCTTCCAACGCCCATCAGTAAGGTTTACAGCTCTTAACTTC
>JAMOSL010000163.1 GCA_027063105.1 Campylobacteraceae bacterium | reverse complement strand
CTCTATTTAAGTATATAGATAAATCAAAAGATGATGGATATGCAGTATTTAATAAAAACTGTTTGGTATACTCTTCTGCATTATTATCAAAATATCTAAGCTGTGTGCGAATGAAACTCTTTTTTTGAGTTTGAAAAAATGCTGGAGATAAAAGTACTAGTTTATCTACTCTTTTATCACTATGATAAACAAATTCCATAGCCTTTTGAGCTCCATAACTAAAACCTGCTACTGTAAAATCATTTTCTTCTATATATTCAGAAAATAGTTCATCTTCTCTATCAAGAGAAAATCCATTAAAATACTTCACGAAGCATATCCCTTACCTCTTCTTCTAAAATATTTTCATGTAATAATAAATGTTTAGTTATCTTGGAGTGAATCTCTTCTAACTTATTTAAAATTAATTCAACTTCCTCTTGAGCCTTTGTAAAAATACTATTCTCCTCCTCAATTGTCCCAATAAAGTTTTCTCCCATACCATACTCATTTACAACTTTTTTAACTAATATTTTAGCATATTCAATATCTGATTGACTATTAGTAAACTTTTCACTATATATCTTTTGAGTTATTATACTTCCTGCAATATACATTTTAACTAAATTAATTATTTCGCTTTTTGATAAAATTTGATTCTCTCGTTTTGTAATTTGAGTTGAAACAATACCTATTTTATCAAAATTAATATCTAACCAAGTAGCAATTAAAGCTTTCGCACTTTGATAATTTGCTAATATAGCTCTCTCTTTTCCACTATAACTTGTTACTCGCTTTTTACCTAATAAAACTTTATCTTTTACAGCCTCAAAATCTTTTAATTCTATATGTTGTCTATTATCTCTCATAGCATATATTGCAGATTCATTAACTAATGTGGCCAAACCAGCACTATTAAATCCTACAGTCATTCTTGCCACATCTATAAGATTTATTTGATGAGGTTTTTTCTTCATATATAACTCTATAGTTTTTAATCTTTCTTTAATATCTGGAAGAGATATATGTATTCGTCTATCAAATCTACCTGACCTTAATAGTGCTTCATCTAAAACTTCTACTTTATTTGTAGCTCCAATTACAATAACCCCTGAGCTGTCATTAAATCCATCCATCTCTGTTAAAAGTTGATTTAGCGTAGCTTCTCTTTCATCATTTCTAAACTCTCCCCTACTCTTTCCTACTGCATCAATTTCATCTATAAAGATAATACTAGGAGCTAGTTTTTTTGCACTTTCAAATAGTTCAGTAACCCTTTTTGCACCCATTCCGACGTATATATGTACAAAAGATGCTCCACTTTGATAGAAAAATGGAACTCCTGCCTCCCCTGCAATTGCCTTTGATATAAGTGTTTTACCAATTCCTGGAGGTCCTACGAGAAGAATACCTCTTGGTAATTTAATATCTAATTTATGATACTTTCTAGGTTCTTTTAGAAAATCTATAACCTCTTCAAGTTCCTCTTTTACATCATTAATACCTGCAACATCTGAAAATCTTACGGTTGAATTTATTGCTCTATTTATTTTTGGTTGGGCTATATCATCTGTTCTATCAATCTCTTTATGAATTTGAACTATATTATCATCTTTATTAGACTTCATACTTTTAGACAATATTATAAAAAGAAAAATAACAATTAATAGATATAAAATATTCATAAAATAATTAGTACTCTCTATTACCTCAATAGGATATTTCTGAAATAAAGTTTTTTTATTTATAGCATTCTTATATATTTTATATCTTCTATCTTCTGTTACAAAATATAAATAGTTATCATCAACTAATAATTTTTTTATCTCATCTTGAGTATATAATTTACTTGCTTCTGATGTCGTAATTAATTTTGTATTATTTCTTAGACCAATAAATAGAAAGATTATAAATAGTATAATACTTAATCCAATAATAATATTAATATTCTTTTTGTTACTAAATTTGGGAGTAGTTTCCTTCATATTTAACCTCTATTTTATTTAATAATACCCAATTATTACTGAGTTCTTCATCTGATTCTAGATTGACTCTATTAAAATATTGGTCTAACCCTTGATATAATCCATCTTTACTATTTTCTACTAAAACTTCTAAATTATTTATTTGTTCTTGTCTAAATTGGTAATTTTTATCTTTTATAATTTTAGTTAACTCTTTATGTCTAATCTTTGCTATATCTCCTCTTACTTGCTCTTTCATTAATGCAGACTGTGTACCATCTCTTTTTGAGTATGAGAAAGCATGGATATGTGTTAATGGCAACTCTTTTACTCTCTGTATAGCTTCAGCCCACTCTTTTTCAGTCTCTTGTGGATGACCTACAATATAATCTGTACCTATTGCATAACCTTTTGAGGCTATCTCTTCAAATAACTTCCTATCGCTATTATAAGAATTTCTTCGATTCATAACTTTTAGCATTTTATCGCTTGTATGTTGAAGTGCAATATGTAAATGTTTTGCCATCCAAGGTTCATTTAATAGCTCTTTAAATTCATCATCAATTTGTATAGGTTCAAGACTACCAATTCTGATTCGTCTAACACCTCTGATTTGACTCATTCTTTTTAAAAGTTTTGCCATAGAAGTATTTAAATCTTTTCCATAACTCCCAACATTTGTACCTGTCAAGATAAACTCTCCAAATCCATTTGATGCCAATTTTTGGATTTGAGCAAGTATTATATCTTCTTTTTGAGACCTAGCATTACCCCTTACAAAAGGTATAATACAATATGAACATCTAAAATCACATCCCTCTTGAATTTTTATAAATGCTCTACTCTTTCCTACAAACTCTTCTACAATAGTTGAATCTATATGCTCTAAATCACCTATTTGATAAAATCTACTTTCTTTTTTAAGTATTTGATTTATTTTTTCTTTTTCAGAGTGACCAATAACTCCAAAAACTTTTTTACTTTCAAATAAACTTTCACCTTTTGAATGAGAACCACACCCTGCTAAAATAACTTTTTTATCTGGGTATCTTCTCTCTATGGAATTAATATATCCTCTAACCGAACTATCTGCTCCATTTGTAACTGTACAGGAGTTAACAACTATAAGATTACTATCTTCTTCTTTTAGAGTAATATCAAAATCTTCTAACTTACTCATCATAATTTGAGTATCAAACTGATTTGTTCGACATCCAAAAGTTTTAAAATATACTTTTTTTTTCATTTATGCTATCCCATTATTTAAATCAGCAGGTGGTGTTGGTTTTGGAGCACTTTTATCAACATAAATAGATTGTGTTGGAAATGCTAACTTAACATTCTCTTCAGCTTGTATTCTAGTTATTATTTCCAAAGATATTGTACTTCTTAATGTCATTGTAGCATAAGCATTTGTTAAATACCATGAGCTAATTCTGATACCATTTTCATCTATTAAAGTTAAAATTCTAGGTTCAACATTTGTATTTCTAATGCTATAACTACTTCTTAATTTATTTAACTGTTTTCTTGTAATATCTGTATATCCTTTAGAATATTGTTTTGTAACTTCTTTTGCAATAGATGCTGCTTTCTGAATATCTGAATCAAATGTGACTACAAAATCTATACCATCCCATACAGTTTTTAATCCTGCATGAGAGTAATTTGCTATCATGTCTGTAAAAATAAAATTATTTGGGATAAAAATCATTCTTCCTGAACGACGATTATGCATATATGTAGTCAAAGTCACATCTTCATGAAGAGTCATTCTTAAAATTGAAATATCAACAATATCACCAACATATTCTACATTACCTCTTACAAACTTTACTCTATCACCAACATGAATACTACCACCAATCATAATAACAAACCAACCCATAACAGACATAAACCAATCTTTCATAGCTATAGCAATACCAGCTGAAGCAAATCCTAAAACAGTTACAAGATAACTAACATTTTCTATATATCCAAATAAGAGAATCATAACAAAAAAGGTAATAAAAGTGATATTCATAACTTTATTAATAGTATAATACCTATCGTTATCTTCCATATATTTACGAACTAAGAACTTGCCTAATAAGAAAAATAATAAGAAAAACAGAACAACTCCACCAACAGAAGCACTTTTCTCTATTTCCCCTTTTATATCTTTTCTAACTTGAAGTTTTATCTCATCTATTTTTTTTCCATAAACATTTAAAGTTGTTTTAAAAATTTCCAATATAGGAGTATAAGTTTTTAGTCTATTTTCTATATCTTTAAGTCTGTTCTTGTATTTATTATTATCTTTAACATCGGAAATCAACTCTTTTAAAATATATATCTCTTCTCTAAAATTTTCGACAATATTATTTAAAGAGCTATATCTCTCTGTATAGTCTTCTAATTGACCTTTAAGTTTCTTTAAAAATGATAGTGCTGATAAAATAGCAAAAGGGTTAGTTACAGAAGGAACTTCTTCAATTTGTTCAGGTTTTACAAGTTTTTGGAATGGATTAGTTTCATACTCTGTTAAAAGTTGAAGTTTTCTATCAATAGTTTTTTTATCTTCTATATATTTTTCTAATCTTTTTTTTTGTATATCAGTTAAATGTACTCTTTTTTTTAATAATGATATTTTGGCATTAGTAACTTTACTCTCTTTCTTTAGAAACATATAAGTTTTATAATTACTATAAATTTTAGACCATATATTGTTTGTTGAAATAGCTTTTTCTAACTGCTCTTTTCTAATAACTAATAATTCTATCATATTCTCTTTAGATGAGGAGAAAGATAGTGATTTACCCTTCTCCACTATCTTTTTTGTTATAGAAGATGTATTATTTTCAACTGCTCCAAATAAAAGTGTAAAGGATAGTACAAAAAATATGATTTTTTTCATTAAGTAATCTCTCCAAACTCTTTCAAAACATTTTTAACAATATTTTCATCAATATCTTTTTTAATAATATAATTTCCTATTCCATTAGCTAAAATAAACTTTATACTATTATTTGCACTTTTTTTGTCAAGTAAAAAATGTTCGTAATAACTATTATAATTTTCTATTGTATAATCTGTTGGAAGATTAAATTTCTTCAATAAATCGGTTACCATTTCAGACTCTTCTAATGTCATTAAATTTAATTTAACAGCAAGTCTATTTGCCATAACAATCCCTATAGAAACAGCTTCTCCATGTAAATATTTTGTATAATTTGTCTCATTTTCAATTACATGAGCAAAAGTATGTCCATAATTCAAAACTGCTCTAATTCCTGCTTCTTTTTCATCCTGATTTACAACTTCTGCTTTAAGTTCTACACTTCTTTTGATTATCTCTTTAAGAACATCGCTATTATTAAAATCTGCATCTTGCAGAAAATTAAAATAATCTTTATCAAACATCACAGCCATCTTTATAATCTCTGCAACACCTGCACTAAATTCTCTTGCTGGTAGAGTCTTTAAAAAAGAGGGGTCTATATAAACGGCTTTTGGCTGATAAAAAGCACCTATTAAATTTTTACCAAAACTATTATTAACACCTGTTTTACCTCCCACACTAGCATCTACTTGACTTAAAAGAGTTGTCGGAATTTGAATAAAATCTATACCTCTTTGATATAGAGAAGCTGTAAAGCCTGTCATGTCTCCAATAACTCCACCACCTAGAGCAATTAGAAGAGATTTTCTATCTAGTTTATGTTCAAAAAGTTGATGCAAAATATCTTCTATTGTTTTAAGTGTTTTATATTGTTCACCATCAGGAATAGTGACAATACTTAGTTCAGTAGCTTCTATTTTTGAAAGAACTGTTTCTAAATGATAAGATGAAACAGTAGGATTTGTTATAATTACAACTTTAGTATTAAATGATAATTTAGGAAGAGGATTTATAGTAATATCATAGGATATAGTTTTTCTATTAAGAAGTTTAATTGGCACAAGCATAAGAAGAAGCCTTTATAAAAATATATCTATTATTTTAGCCTTTTTTTCTTAATATCAACGAATGATTTTTATAATTACATTTCTTCTGCCATATTGTTTAATTAACTTATTTAATCTATTTACATATCTCCTACGAAGTCTAATTTTACTATAGAGTGTTTTTTTATTATATATCTTAAA
>JAMOSL010000162.1 GCA_027063105.1 Campylobacteraceae bacterium | reverse complement strand
CCAATGCAATATTTTTATATTTTATATCTTTTGTAATCTGATAAGATTTTAAATATAAGGTTATTAAAAGAGCATTATCATAACTCATCTTTTCAAAGTGTGGAACTAACCAAATATTATCTGTACTATATCGACAAAACCCACCCTCTACAATATCATATAATCCACCTTTCATCATATTATCTAAAGTTTTTGTTGCCATATTTAGAGTAGATTTATTATTGGTCAATGAATATGTATCCAAGAGAAGCTCTAAAAGAGAGACTTGGGGAAACTTAGGAGCTTTATTAAATCCTCCATTATCCTTATCCATAAGTTGTTCTGCTTGTTGTTCAAATCTTAATATGATAGAATTGTCTAGTTTTGTTGCTTGAATTTTTTTATCTTGTGGGTCTATGAATCTAAGTATCTCTTCTGCTTTTTCTGTTAATAAATCTTTTTGTGCTGTATATTTCTTTTTAATAGTAACTAAGAGTTCATTAAATCCCATCATTCCATATTTAGCCTCTGGTGGAATATAAGTTGCAGAGTAAAATGGTTTCTTATCTTCTGTTAAAAAAATAGAAGTTGGCCAACCTCCAGAACGACCATTCATAAGTTGATATACACTCTGAAAATGCTTATCTATATCTGGTCTCTCTTCTCTATCAACTTTAATAGATACAAAGTTTTGATTTAAAATTTCAGCTATTTCCTTATTCTCGAAGGATTCTTTCTCCATAACATGACACCAATGACAACTACTATAACCTATTGATAAAAATATTGCTTTATTCTCTTTTTTTGCTTTATTAAAGGCTTCATCTCCCCATGGATACCAATCCACTGGATTTTCAGCATGTTGAATAAGGTATGGGGATTGTTCTTTTTTTAATTTATTAGACATATTTACTCTCTCTTTTATTTTTATTAATATAACATTTATTATCATTGGATATTATTTTACATATAAATGTTTACGCAAACAGTGTACACAAATTTTATTATACTTATTTTAAAAGGTTTACAAAATGCTATTACAAATAATTAAAATTGCTATTTTATTCAGCACTATGATATTTGGATCAGGTTTTAATTCTGTAGCGAAAGCTCCTAAATTTTTACAACCAGAAGAGGCATTTAAAGTCCTTGTGGCTAAAGATAATAAACAAATAGTGGCTAGTATAAAATTAGGAGAAGGAATACATATTTATGAAAATTCCATTCATCTAAGGATTATTAAGCCAAAAGAGTTTGAGCTTATAAAGTTTACTAAGCCAAAAGCCGAATTAGTTGATGAAGAGATGATATATACAAAAGATTTCCAAATTTCAATTCCTATCAAAAATGTAGAGGATAAAGTTAGTGGGGAATACACTATATCAGTCGAATTTAGTGGATGTTCTGAAAAAGGAATATGTTATCAACCTCAACAACGAATATTTATATTAGAAGCACCTCAAAAAGAATCTAATATTGTAGATAAAATAGGTTCACTTACATCAGAAGCAAATAGTGCAAAAATAGCTGATATAATTGAAAAAGAGAATTCACTGTTTATTATTTTATTATTCTTTATATTTGGTCTTCTTCTATCTCTTACTCCCTGTATCTTTCCAATGATACCAATTTTATCATCTATTATTGTATCTCAATCAAATGATGGTAAAACAAGTACAGGTAGAGCCTTTTTTATATCTTTGATTTATGTTTTATCAATGGCTGTAACTTATACAATAGTTGGTTTAATAGCTGGACTTTTAGGTGCTGATATTCAAAGTGCTATGCAAAATCCTTGGGTTCTAACTATCTTTTCTGGAGTCTTTATAGCTTTAGCTTTCTCTCTATTTGGATATTATGAGATAGCTCTTCCATTATCAATTCAAAGTAAATTAACAAGAGTAAGTGATAATGCCCAAAGTAAGGGTATTTTAGGAACAGCTATTATGGGATTTTTATCTGCTTTAATTGTTGGTCCTTGCGTTGCACCTCCTTTGGGTGGAGCGATTCTATTCATATCTCATTCTGGTGATGCACTTCTTGGTGGTACAGCTCTATTTGTTATGAGTATGGGTATGGGTATGCCTCTTCTGCTTGTAGGAATTGGTGCAGGTAAATTTATGCCTCGTCCTGGTGGTTGGATGACAAAAGTATCACAAGTGTTTGGTATTATGATGTTGGCTCTCGCTATATTTATGTTATCAAGAATTTTACCAGATAACTTGACTCTTATTCTATGGGCAGTATTAACTATTGGAATATCTCTATATATGGGTATAGGTAATGGTAAAGCTCCATCAACAATAGCTACTTATATTAGCAAAATATTTTCTATTTTATTTATGGTATATGGTATATCTCTATTTATCGGAGGAATTAGTGGTTCAAATTCTGTAATTAGACCATTCTCAAAATTCACAAATGCAAATAAATCAGTTATAAATCAAGTGGTAGATACAGTAAGTCATAAAGGTTATAGTATAGAAAGACTAGAGAAAGAGGTACAAGCATCTAATAAACCAGTAGTTATTGACTTTGGAAAAGACTCTTGTACAGCTTGTATAGAGTTGGAAGAGATTACATTTCCAAACCCAAAAGTGAAAGAGGAGTTAAAAAAATTTACATTTATAAAAATAGATTTAACAGATAATACTGACAAGGAAAAATTATTATTAAAAAAATATGAACTTTTTGGAACACCTAATATTATCTTTTTTGATAAATCAAATAAATATTTGGCAGAGAAGACTCTAACAGGATTTATTGCACCAGATATATTTGCTAAACATTTAAAAAGTATCTCTCAATGAAAAGATATGAGCTTAAAGAGATAGCAAAAAAATTATCTTCATATAAACATATTAAAGGGTCACGAAGAGTAGATAATAATACTATTGAGATAATACTTGATAAAGATACCAGCTACTTCTTTGATATGACTAGAGGACATAGTTTTATATATAAACGACTCTCTAAAAAACCAATACAGAGTTATAAAGCTCCTTTTGATAACATACTACATTCATTAGTAGCTTATAGTGAAATAATATCTGTCGAAGTTCCAAATAATGACCGTATTATAAGATTTTTATTAGCACCCAAAAGTAGCTATAAAGAGAAATTAATATCTCTACAATTTGAATTTACTGGTAAAAATACAAATGCCATTCTGATTGATAGTGATGAGGTGATAATAGAAGCATTAAGACATATTGATATTAGTCGTTCATTTAGGGTTGTTAGACCATCTATTGAATTACTTCCTTTACCTCCGTATGATGGGAAAATAGAAGATATTCAAAAAATAGAAGATATAGATAAAGTTTTAATCCAAAATTGGGAAAAATATGAAAACAATAGATTAAAGTCTATAAAAAAACAAAAACTTAGTATGCTAGAAAAGAAAATAGATAAATTATCTAAAATAGTTAATAATTTGGCTGATGAGAGTAAATTAGAACAAGAGACAAAAAAGTATCAAAATTATGGAAATATAATTTTAGCAAATTTATATCAAATAAAATCTTATGATAAAAAATTAAAAACTTATGATTTTAATGGAGATGAGATAATTATTAATCTACCAAAAAATATAATAACAAATAGGATTGCTCAATATTTTTTTAATTTATCTAAACGAGCTAAAAATAGAGCTAAAAATATACACATAGAGAGAGATAATCTAAGTAGTAAACTAAATTTTTATCAAAATATATATCACTCTGTATCACAAGCTTTAGATGTTTATGAATTAGAACTGCTTGTTCCAAAAAAATCAAAATTAAAAAGAAAGAAAGAGAAGCTAAAAGAGTGTGAGCTTTTTTGGATTGATGATTATAAAGTTCTAGTAGGAAGAAATAGCCAAGAGAATCAAAAACTACTGCAACTTGCTAAAGCAAATGATTTATGGATGCATATTAGAGATATTCCATCATCTCATGTGTTAATAAGAACTGATAAGCAAAACCTTCCACAAAGTGTTATTGAGTCTGCTTCTAAACTATGTGTAGATTTCTCCGTTAAAAAAGCAGGAGAATATGAAGTAGATTACACAAAAAGAAAATTTGTAAAAGTTCAAGAGGGTTCTAGCGTTTTATATAATAAATACGAAACAATTAGAGTTAGAAAAGAGGGTGTGGAGATAAGAGAATAGGATTTATTCTATTTTTGACTTTTTTAAAGTATAATATTAAGATATATAAAAAAGGAGATAGAGATGAAAAAAATATATATGAGCCTCTTAGTGGCTACACTTACACAATCTACACTTTATGCAGATGATAGTTATGAACCTAATAACTCTCAAGCAGAGGCTAAACCTATAACTTTTGGTACACATGCCCTTGTAGGTAATGATGCAGACTGGTTTAGTATTCCATTAACTTCTGGAAATGTTCAAATTATTATGACTCCTGCAACTAGTGCAGACTTAAATATGGCATTACTTGATTCAAGTGGTGGTGTTGTTGCTGCAAATTTCTCTTCTGGAACAGAGACTATAAGTTATGATGTCGTAAATTCAGGAACATATTTTATTAAAGTAGAACCAACAAGTATTAATTTTACAGATTATACTTTAGATATTCAATCTAGCAGTATTACCAAATGGGAAAAAACTCTTGATTTTGGTCCTATTAGAGATACTTCAATAGCATTATATGATATAGATAATGATGGTAAAGACGAAATATTTATTGGGACAAGTAAAGGCTTAGATGCTGATATGAATGAAATTAGACCTGCTGGATTAATCTGTCTTGAAGATGATGGAACTATTAAATGGACAAGAACATTCCCTGCACTTCATGATAATCAAACAGGTAAAACTTATAATACAACTTCTGTCACAACAGCTCCATTCTTTAGTGATATAGATGGTGATGTATCAATGGATATTATAGTTGGTGTTGGTGGGGAGACAATGGGGGAAGCAGGAATTAATATTGTTGGTCAACCGGGAGATAAGGGTGGTATTTATGCACTTGATGCAAATGGTAATATTAAGTGGTTTCATCAGAGTTTAGATACTATTGGTGGAGATGCAAATATGGGAGATAGTAGGCCTGATGGTGTATATGGTTCTCCTATTGTTTATGATATAGATAAAGACGGTATAAGAGATGTTATATATAATAGTTGGGATCAAAGTACTTGGATACTTGATGCTAAAACGGGTGTAGAGAAACTTCATGTACATTTAGCTGATACTATATGGGCAACACCAAAAATAGCAGATATAAATAATGATGGAAATGCAGAGATATTAGTATCTGCTGATATTACAGAGAATGCAAATGCAGGTACTCAAACTGGTGGGATTTTTCATGTTATCTCTGCAAATGGAGAACAAAATACTGCAGGATTCGATACACCAATTGGAAATCCAAATTATACTACACTAAAAGGTAAATATGAAGAACAGGCTCTATGGAGTAGTCCTCAAGCTGCCGATCTTGATAATGATGGTAAATTAGAAATTATATATGGAACAGGAAACTTCTTTCATGATGGCAGAGGTCAATATATAAGAGTTTGGAATTCTGATGGAACAGAAAGATTTAAACTTGCCACAAATGGTAGAACTTTTGCTACTCCATTAATTGCAGACCTTAATAATGACGGTACGCTGGATATCGTAGCAGGAACAATTGATGGATATATGCATGCATGGGATAATAATGGAAATCCACTATTTACATCTAGGATTATTGGTAATCCAATATTTAATGCTCCTATAGCTGTTGATATCAATAATGATGGTAAATTGGAAATAGCATATGATGATGGAGCTCAAATTACTATTATTGATAGTAACGGTAATCGTGTAAATGATGATTTAGCAATGGTTATGCACTTTGCAAAAGGTTCTCCAGCAATTAAAGATATAGATAATGATGGTATGTTAAACCTTATTAGTGGTGGTACAACACAGACTAAAGATCAAGCTGTTGTTTATAATTGGAATTTAATTGGTAGTACAACAGACGCAAGAGTGGGAAGATACCAATATATAGGTTCAACAACTGATATTCGTAATTTTATAAAAAGAATGTATAGAGAAATATTAAGTAGAGACTCTGATGCAGCAGGATTAAATTACTG
>JAMOSL010000161.1 GCA_027063105.1 Campylobacteraceae bacterium | reverse complement strand
ACCCTTATCTTTATGCATATAACCAACTGCATATATATGAATTAAAGTTCCTATAGATGTTATAAAAACTAACATAACAGCTGTGAGTCTATCTGCCATAAATGATACATTAATATTAAAATCTCCAATACTAATCCAATTAAAAAGAGTATATTGAAGATATAAATTTGAATCCATAGAGAATAGTTCATATGCTACTATAAATGACAAGATAGTAATACTTAATGGAGCTAAAATTCCGAATGTAGTATAAAAACTCTTTTTGTCTTTATCTCCTGATGAATTTGATAAATATGTAAAAGCTAATACGAAAGATGATAAAAATGGTATAAGCACGATTAAACTAAGAGAAATCATATATTTATCCCTTTTTCTTGTGCTAAATCTTTAAAGTCATCACTATCTAATGAACGACTAGAACGATATAATTGAATAATCATAGCTAAAAAGATAGCTGCCTCACCTGCTATTACAGCTATTAAAAGGAGTGCCATAACTGAACCATCTAATGAATTATGTAATCGTGAAAGTGTAATTAGAAGCAAATTTACAGAACTTAACATCAGTTCAATAGACATATAAATAACAAATAGATTCCGACGGCTAACTACACCAACTATACCGATACTAAACAAAATTATTGCTAATATAAAAAAATTATCAGCTATCATTTCTCCTCCTTTTTAGAATAATCATCTTTTCTTGCAATCGTAATTGCTCCAACCATTGCAGATAAGAGAAGTACAGATACTGCTTCAAATGGCAATACCCAACGGCTAAAGAGGGTCTCTCCAACCATTTTTAGAGTTCCGTATCCCTCCTTTGTCTCTTCAAAACTTAAATGTAAACTACTTAAAGCTTTATATAACAAAAGGGAGAAAGGTAATACTAAAATTGTTGAAAAAATAATCCATAAAAACTTATGTTCTTCATTTGGAAGATTTTTATCTTGCTTATTTAGAGTAATAATAACCATTAATCCTAAAACAACTACTGCACCGACAGATACCATAATTTGAGCCATAAATAAGAAACTATTATTTAATAGTGCAAATTCTCCAGCTAAGGCTAACATTGCTACTAAAAAACTAAATGCACTAAATATTGTCTCTTTAAAAAGTATCATTCCTAAACTACCTCCAACTAAAAATAGAGATAAAATTATAAATATATTATTTTCTAGCAAGACTCTTCTCCTCTCCAAATGCACCTTTATGAGATAATAATTTGTCTTTATCCAAAACAAAATCTTCTCTATTATTTCCTGTTAAAGAAAATATGCCAGTATCCATTCTAATAGCATCACAAGGACAAGCTTCTACACAAAAGCCACAAAAAACACACTCTAGCGTATCTATTGAAAAATGACTGGGCATTTTCTCATCTTGTCCATCTTCTCTTGGAGTTGCTTCTATAAAAATACAATTTGAAGGACAAGCAGTTGCACACATAAAACAAGCTACACAAGCAATTGAGTTGTCCTCTCTATGAGTCAATCTGTGTAATCCTCTATAACGACTTGTAATATCTGTTGGTTGCTCTTCTGGATACTCTAGGGTATCTATAGCATTACTATCACTAACATTTTGAGCTAAATGTTTAAATGTAATTTTCATTCCTTGATATATGGCAGGGAGATATAACTTCTCCTTTAGTGTATTACCATAACGAGGTACTGTTTTTATTCGTTGACCCATAATTAAACTCCTACAATGACTATGACTATAGCTGTAACAAAAATATTAAATATTGAAAGAGGTAAAAGATAATACCAACCTAAATGTTGAACTTGGTCATATCTAAATCTAGGAAGAGTCCATCTAACTAAAATAAAGAAAATATTGAACATCATAAGCTTAACAACAAAAGTAGCAATTTGAAATAACATAACAGTAATAGATGAACCTAAATCTGATGGAAATAGAACTAAAACTATTAATATAACTTCTACTAAGATAGTCATAGTGGTTAAAGCAATAGTTAAAACTTTAGTCTCAAATGCTCTTCCTCCATCACTAGATACAGTTGGTCTTACACGATTATTCTTTTTCATCCATTTAATAATTATAAATACAAAAATTGGAATTACTAACATCAAACTAAATGCAAAATTATTAAAATTAGATAAAAGAAGTTCTGTATCTACCCATGGAAGTTGATAACCACCAAAAAGCATAGTTATAATAACTGCACTAGCTGTATTCATAGCTACATATTCACCCATAAAATATAGTGCAAATTTCATAGCTGTAAACTCTGTAAAGAATCCTGCTACAATTTCACTCTCACCCTCTGCAACACTAAAAGGGGCTCTATTAGTCTCTGCAAACAAAGATATTATCAGAATAATTCCAGCTAATGGTTGAACAATCATTCCCCATGCAGGAAGAAATCCAAATAGAGTTTGACTCTGCCAATGAACCATATCATTGAAACCTATAGAGTTATATGTTAAAACTAAAGACAATACGCTAAGACCTAAAGGTAATTCATATCCAATCATCATAGAACCAGCTCTTGATGCACCTAAAAGAGAGTATTTATTATGGCTTAACCAACCACCAAAAAACATTCCAATGACACCTATAGAACCTATAGATAAATACCATAAAACACCATAATCAATAGGTAATGGCTGAACAGCGAGAGATTCACCATCAATGATAATATTATCTGCAAAAGGAATAACCATAAATGCTAATAATGCTGATACAAAAGTAATGATAGGAGCGAACATTAAAAGCCCTCTACCCTTTTTGATATGATTTGGATAATACTCCTCTTTTAATAGAAGCTTTACAACATCTGCAAAAGATTGAACAACTCCACCTAATCTAAATCCACCAATATTAGTTCTATTTGGCCCTAATCTATCTTGAATAAGTCCTGCACCCCTTCTCTCTAACCATACAAGAATAGGTATCATTAATAGAGCAAGTAAAGCACCTAAAGCAAAAGATAATAATGCAATAACTATGGAAGCTGTACTCATCATTTTATATCTCCTGTAATATCTAATATCCACTCTAAAGCTGTTGGTGTAGGACTATTTTTATTTATAACTTTTTTACAATATTGTGTTATATTATTTTTATTAATAAGAGTTCCCTCGCTCTCACTAGATACAGCCAATGGAAATATTAAATTCAAATTTTCTTCTTTATCTTTTTCGTTATTAATATGTGTTTTAAACTCAACCAACTCTAAATAAGATAATAAATCTGGATTTGGATGATTAAAGTTTATTAATAACCCTGTTGTTGTATAATCTTCTGTAATTTCCGTATTAATACTTAGAGATTTAATACCTTTTGCATTAGATGCTCTCATAGATGATTTTAACCAATCATCACCAAAAGCGTTATCCATATAACTACTTAATGGAGAAAATATTTTAGCTCCAATTGATAATGCATAAGATTTTATAGCCTCTAGCTCCTCGTTATATAAATTAGCATCAACTAAAATAGTTATATTATTTTTATACGAGTTTATCTTAGAATTTAGAGTTTCTATTGCTATATTTTTACTAATAACTTTATTATCAGATAAAAGATTATATTGTCGATTCTCTTCTAGTTCTTTATAACTTAATCTACCCTCATCGCATATAAAATGTCCATTAATATTTTTATTATATCTTGGTTTAAATCTATATATTTTAGCATCTTGATATTTCAATTTATTATGGTCAATATATATATTACACCCTTTATCACAACCATGGCATACTGATGGAGATGAGGTTAATAACCATGACCTTTGAGAAAATCTAAAATCTTTACTTGTTAATGCACCAACAGGACATAAATCAACTATATTCATAGCATAAGGATTATCAAGTTTTTTATTTGGCATAGTAGTAACTCTGGCTTCATCTCCTCTTCCAATAATACCTAACTCATGAGTCTTTGTAATATCGGTTGTAAATCTTGTACATCTTGCACATAAAACACATCTCTCTTGGTCTAATATAACATTTGAACCTAAATCTTTATGTTTCTCATGCTTTATCTTATCTGATGAATTAATAGCAGACTCATAGAAGCCATAATCCATATAATAATCTTGAAGCTTACACTCTCCTGCTTGATCACAAGTAGGACAATCTATTGGATGATTAATTAATTCTAACTCTAAAATATCTTGACGAACTGCATGAATAGAAGCTGTTTTAGTAAATACTTCCATTCCCTCTTTTGCAAATGTATCACATGCAATTTGAGGTCTTTTTTGTCCTGCAATTTCGACCATACACATTCTACAATTACCATCTGCCCCCAATGCTTCATGATAACAGAAATGTGGTATCTTAATATCATTTTTAAGTAAAATATCTATTAACAAAGAATTATCTTCTACTTCAAAATTAGTATCATCTATTTTAATATTAATACTCATTTAATCTCCTTTTTTTCAAACTCATCACGGAATTTAGATATAAAGGATTGAATGACTCCTGATACAGCTGGAGCAAAGACACATATAGTTTTACCATTCATAATATCAGCTAAATCTAATAATTTATCTATATCTTTACTTGAACCTCTTCCGTCCAATATCTTTGCTAATAGAGTATCAGTTAATCCTGTACCCTCTCTACAAGGCGTACACTGTCCACAAGACTCATCATGATAAAACTCAAGAAGGTTTTTTAATGCCTCTACCATATCAGTATCTTCATCCATAATAATCATTCCACCTGTTCCCAAAGATGAACCTAAGGATCGAAGTGTTTCATAATCTAATGTGGCTTTAGCAACCTCATCAGCTGTTAGTATAGGAGTTGATGAACCACCTGGAATTACAGCCTTAAGCTTCTTTCCATTTTTAACACCTCCTCCAAATTGATTAATAAATTCTAACATAGAAGTTCCAAATGCCACTTCATGAACACCTGCTTTTTCTATATGTCCACTAAGTGCAAAGAGCATTGAGCCTGAGCTATTTTCTGTACCAAATCTTTTATATGCTGCTGCTCTATTCTCAATAATAAAAGGAACACTAGTTATAGTTTCAACATTATTAACAAGTGTAGGATTCCCAAAATACCACTCTGGCTCTTTAGCTTTTGGTTTAAGTCTTGGGTGACCTCTTTTTCCTTCAAGTGATTCTAGTAATGCAGATTTCTCTCCACAAATATAAGCACCTGCACCTCTATGAATAGTTATATCTAAATTAAAATTTTTACCTATAATATTCTCACCTAAGTAACCTTTTTCATAAGCATCATCTATAGCTTTTTGCAGAATAGCTTCAAAATCTTGATACTCACCTCTAATATATATATATGCAATATTAGCTCCAATAGCATAAGCTGTTAAAATCATACCTTCAATTAATAGATGTGGGTCTTTTGTAATTATCTGTCTATCTTTAAATGTACCCGGTTCTGACTCATCACAATTCACAACTAAATAAGATGGTCTTGGGTCATCTTTTGGCATCAATAACCACTTTTCACCAGCTAACGCTCCACCTCCACCTTTTCCTCTTAACCCACTTTGAACTATCATATCAAGTATAGAGTCTTTTTTCATAGATAAACCAATAGGCAAGACACGATAAGCACCATAAGATAAAATAGTGTCTAATAAATGACTATTATTAATATTGAATCTATGACTTACTACTTTTACCTCTTCTATCATAATAACTCCTTAAGTATCTCATCTATCTTCTCAACAGTCAAATTCTCATGATTATTACTGTTTATCTGCATCATTGGAGCAGTTCCACAAGAACCTAAACATTCAACTTCTACCAAACTAAACTTTCCATCTTCGCTTTTATCATTTACATTAATATTTAATATCTCTTTTAGGTAATTTAATATCTCTTTTTGCCCACATAAAGCACAAGATAAGGTTTTGCATACTTGTATATGATACTTTCCATTAGCTTCAAAATTAAACATACTATAAAATGTAGCTGTTTTGTAAATTTCCATAGATGGTCGTGTAGTATATATAGCTATCTCTTCTATCGAATCTAAAGAGATATAACCATCTTGCTCTTTAACTAACCATAAAAGAGGTAGAGTTAATGCCTTTGGACTTGGATATCTTTTACGGAGCTTTTCTATCTTTTTTAAGTTATCTGCATTAAATACAAA
>JAMOSL010000160.1 GCA_027063105.1 Campylobacteraceae bacterium | reverse complement strand
CCTATTTGACAAATTATCTTAATGGTAATTTTTTAGAAACTGTTAAGGTTTCTAAGTAAGGTGAAACTTGGAATATAGAAATATCATTAATAGAACTCAAAATTCTATTTTCTATGATTTTCTATTGAAAAAGATACTATTATAAATAATAATGAGATGAAAAAAGTTTTTCATCTCATTGAACAAAATTTAGATAAATAGGAGAGTATCTTGATAAACATAAAAACTTTTATAATATTTTTATTATCTACCATGATAGCATCAGCTATATCTTTAGATAAACTAGTTGAACAAGGATTAGCTAATAATAGCTTAATCAAAAAAAATAATTTAGAAGTAGAATTAACTAGATTAAAAAAAGATGAGAATAAAGCAAGTAAGTATGGAGAGATTGATATTACAGGAAGCTATACTCATTATAATTTGCCTCGAACTTTAGCTCCACTTACTCCAATTGCTATTCAACAAAATAGTGATATAGCCACAACACAAGATTTATTCTCAACAGGCATACAATACTCTGTACCTCTTTTTACTGGTGGGGCATTGGATAGAGAGGTAGATATAAGTAGTATTTCTCAAAAGATAATGCAGAGTAAGAAAAGATTAGACCGAGAACAGTTAATATATAATATTCGCTCATTGTATCTCTCTGCTCTATCTCTACAAGATATTATCAAATCTCAAAGAAAGTATTTAATGAGCCTTTATAGTCTCCATAAAATTATAAAAAAAGGTGTAGATATTGGTAGAAATGGAGAAATAGAAATCTTAAAATCAAAGGCCATACTTCAAGAAAGTAAAGGTCAATTAGAGGTTAGTAAAAGTTCATTAAATATGATAAGATCAAATCTATCCTCTATAACACATATCACTAAAATTAATAATATAGAAGCCCCAAAGAGAAAAATCATTGTTAAGAATATATCTACTAATTTCAAAAAACTTGATGATTTAGAGAGATTTAAAATGCAAGACTTGGAGATAGAAAAAAGTGAAAAAAGAGTATTCAAGGCAAAAGCTATAAATAAACCTCAAGTATCATTAAATAGTTATATAGGATACAATTATGATATCGACCAAATAGATCTAATAGAAAGTGAACAACTTTGGCAAGTAGGAGTTAATGCAAAATTAAGAGTATTTGATTTTGGAAAAACTTCGGCGAGAGTTCAACAAGCTAAAATAGCAAAGCTTAAAGCAGTAACAAAGAAGATTGAAATAGATGAAAAATTTAAAAATCTTATTGCCAAAGCACAACTAGAAATAGAGATTGCATTTATAGAGTATGAAACAAATCTATCTACACTTAATTTATTAAAAGAGACTCAAAGAATAGAAGAAGCCAAATATAGTGCAGAAGTAATTACATTAAATGAATTA
This sequence comes from Campylobacteraceae bacterium, assembly GCA_027063105.1. Taxonomy (GTDB): domain Bacteria; phylum Campylobacterota; class Campylobacteria; order Campylobacterales; family Sulfurovaceae; genus SZUA-451. Next base: position 4,782 of record JAMOSL010000160.1, on the reverse strand, counting down.
CTTCTGGCAAAATCTAAAACACAATTAGCAAAATCTAAACTTATTCAATCTAAATATAAATATCAAAATGGTATCTATTATTTAGATTATCTACGAGAAAGAGGAGATATATAAATGAAGAAAATATTGATTACAAGTATTTCATTAGTTATTATTGCAATGATTATTATCCAAGCTAAAGGGCTTTTAGAGCATAGAGAAGCTGAAGTAAATGGAGCTAAAACATCTGAAAAAGAGTTGATAAGTATATCTACAATTAACCCTAGACAAGGTAAATTAGAAATAAGTACAAAATTTCTATCTCAAGTAGAATCCGATAAAAGTATAAAGATATCAACTAAAATGGCAGGATATATTGAAAAATTATATGTTCACGAAGGTGAAAGAGTTAGCAAAGGACAACTATTAGCTACTATTGATGAGAATGATTTAAACTCCAATATTGAATTGCTGAAAATAACTCTATCTCAACAAAAAAATGATTTTATACTTAGCAAACAAATATATAGCCGTAATAAAGAACTATATGATATTGGAGGATTATCAAAGGAACAGTTTGATACTTCAAAAGTTATAATGCAAGGAAAAAACATAGTAGTAAAATCTACATATAAAAAAATTGAGCAGTTAAATAAACAAAAAAGTTATTTAAATATAATATCTCCTTTTAATGGAATAATAGATCATGTTCAACTCCATCAAGGTGATTTAGCTATAACAGGAAAATCTATCTTAATAATGAGTAATGGAGTAAAAAAACTTACCTTTTTGTATAGTACTTCTAATTCAAATATTGAAAAAGATAAAAAAGTTTTTTATGAGGGAGAAAATATTGGAGAGATAACTCTTATAAAAACTTTGGCAAAAAAGGGGTTATCACAAGCTGAAATAACTTTAAATAAAGAATTAACAATACCAGTAGGAAGCAGTATAAATATAGATATTTTAATACAAACAGCTACTGGATGTATTGTTCCAAACGAAACACTAATACATAAAAAAAATAAAATTCTTATAATGGTTTATAAAAATAAGAAATTTGAACCATTAAAAATAGATATAGTTCTACAAAATAATTTAGAGAGTATTCTATCCAGTTGTCCAGAAAATAAAATTGCTATTGGAAATGAAATTGAATTGATTCAACTAGAAGCTTATGGTATAATTAACATTATAGAGAATAATAATGAATAATCATTCGACTAATTTGGTAGAAAAAATTCTTAAAAAGCCTCATATAATTATTTCATTTTTAGTACTCTTCATATTGACTGGTATTATAGGATATGGTAAAATACATAGAAATCTTTTTCCAAATTCCAACTATCCAGAGGTGGCTTTAGTTATTGTGCAAACTGGAGTATCTGCACAGAGTATGGCAACTAATATCGCTGTTCCTATTGAAGAAGAGCTTTATTCCCTTGATGAAATACGAAGAGCATATTCAAATACTATTGATGAAGTAACTGTAATCAGAGCAGAATTTGAGTATAGTAAAGATATCAATACTGCTATTAATGATGTTACTAATGCACTATCTAAAATTCGTTCCAAGCTCCCTAAAGATATAAAAGAGCCTCAAATTATAAAAATTACAGAAGCTACTGCACCCATTTTAGTAGTAGCTATATCACCCAAAGATGGAGTGCACCTAAATTTAGAAGATATAAGAGATTTGGCATCAGGAGAAATAAAGCATAAGCTTCTAAAAACTAAAGGTATAGCCAATGTAGATATATTTGGTGGATTCACTAAAGAGGTACAAATAATCATTGATAAAGCTAAGCTAGATAAACTTAATCTTTCATTAGGTCAAGTTATTGCTTCTATCCAAAAAAATGATAATGAGTATGCCATAGGATTTATTAGCAATCAAGAACACCGTTATCTACTTAAATCAAAAGGGAAAAGAGATAAGATAGATAGACTTAAAACTTTGCCTATTACTCAAAATATCAAATTATCTGATATTGCAGAAATATATTTTGGACATTATGAGAATAGTGCTTTATATTTTGGGAATGCTAAAGAAGCAATAGCACTATCAATACAGCGTTCTATCAATGCTGATGTTATTCAAACTATTAATAAATCAGAGATATTAATAGAAGAGTTTAGAGCTAAATATCCAAATATCAATTTTGAGATAAGTGATACACAAAAAGAAACTATAGAACAAAGTACTACAAATATGTTTGAGTCATTGCGTGATGCTATTATAATGTCAACTATTGTAGTATTTCTATTTTTAGCAAGTTTTCGCCAAATTTTGGTAGTAATTATTACTATTCCATTAGTTTATTCATCTACTATTGCGTTAATGTGGCTTGTAGGTATCGATTTTAATGTTGTAACACTTACTGCTATTATTTTGGCTTTGGGACTATTACTTGATGATACAGTTGTTGTTATGGAGAATATTGAAAGGCATTATAGAGAACTTGGAAAAGATATAAAAGAGGCTGTTATTGATGGAACAAAAGAGGTAATGTTTGCTGATTTAAGTGGAACTATAACTACGATGATAGCATTAGCTCCTATGTTGTTTGTAGGAGGATATCCCCAAACTGTGTTTGCTCCATTAGTAGGGACTTTACTTTTGGCATTAACTGCCTCTTATATAATATCCATTGTAGCTGTACCTCTTTTATCTCTATATATTCTATCTATTCAAAATAAAATGCTACTACGAGTTGAGAATATATTTCATCTTATTACTGGAACAATAAATAATTATATACAAATATTATTCTCAAATATTGTAAGAGCAATTATAGAATATAAGGTTTTAGGTATTTTATCTATGATTATATTATTCTTACTTTTTATTATATCTATAAAACTTGTAATGCCTATTGCTGGACAAGAATTAATGCCACCAATGGATACAGGTGGAGTTAATATAAAAATAACAGCTCAACCAAACTTACCAATACATAAGAGTGAAGAAATTATGAAAAAAGTTAATAAAATCATCAGCAAAGAAGATGAAATATTACGAATATCTGGAAATATTGGAAGTGAAGCAGGAGTTATAAGTATTGGGAGTGGAAGTGGTATTGACCATCTTTCTATTGTAGCTACTTATGTAGATAGATACAAAAGAGATAGAGATATTTGGGAAATATCAAAGTCATTAAGAGAAAAAATATATCAAGTTCCAAATATAAAATCACTAGAGATTACACCTTATGGAGCTACTGCTTTAGCAAGTATTAGAGCAAATGTAGATGCCAAACTTAGTAGTAGCAATATAAATTTACTACAAGAGGCAGGGGATCAAGTTGAGAAAGCCTTATCTAAAACAAAAGGAGTAGTCTCTACTTCAACTACTTGGAATATAGATAAGAAAGTATATAATCTAAAAATTAATGAGAATAAAGCACTAGAATATGGACTAACTAGAATGGATATAACAAATCAATTAAAATTAGCTATAAGAGGTATGCCTGTAGCAACTTTTGCCAAAAAGAATAGTATTGATTATACAGTTCGAACTTGGTTACCACAGAATCAGATAAATAACTTTAATACAATTTTAAATATGCTAATTGATACTAAAAAAGGAAAAATCCCTTTAAATGAAATAGCAACTATTGAGTCACATAATGAACCTAGTCTAATTACAAGAGAAGGGCTAGAATATACACTAGAAGTTTATGGTAATAGAGAAAAATCAGCTATTTCACATATTATGGCTGATTTTGAGAAACATTTAGAAGATATAACCTTACCAAAAGGAGTTGAACTTGAACAAATAGGAGATATTAAACAGTTTAAAGCTTCAGCAGAACGAATGATAGAAGCTATTATTATAGCTATTGTATTAATTTTATTAACACTTATAATAATGTTTGGGAATATTAAAATATCACTTATGATACTACTCTCAATACCACTTACTATTATTGGAGCTTCTTGGACAATACTAGCTATTGGCTACCATGTATCTATGCCTGCAATGATGGGGTTTATGTTGCTATCAGGTGTAATTGTTAATAATGCCATTTTACTTATACATTTTGCTTTAGAAGAGATAAAAAAAGGTATTAATAAAAAAGATGCTATGCTAGAAGCTATCAAAATACGAACTAGACCTGTATTAATGACTGCATTTGCTGTAAGTGTTGGAATGTTACCTGTTGCACAAGGTAGTGCTATTGGTCTAGAAAGATTAGCACCACTTGGAGCTGTAGCTATTGGGGGACTTATGATTGGAACAATTATGACTTTAGTTTTTATTCCTATTTGGTTTATTTGGTTTGTCAAAGAATAATTCATATTTAATTCACATTAAGTTGTTATATTTCTTTTATTAAACTAAAAAGGAGTAAATAATTGAAAAATAAATTCACACAATCTGCATTACTATTATCTATTATATTTTCTATTTCGGCTTGTAATTCAGAAAATAATAATAAATATGATAGTAAAAATAGTAATAATAATTATACTCAACAAAATTATCAAGAGGAGACTATTCCCTCGAATATAACTGATGCTATATCATCAAGTAAATCTCAACTTACACAAGAATTACAAGATTCTATAACTTATATGTATAATGAAGAGAAACTTGCTAAAGAGGTTTATTTAAACATATATGAGAAACAATCTCTTCAACAACTTTATAATATTGCTAGTAAATCGGAAGTTAAACATGAAGAAGCAGTTATTAATTTGGCTATAAAATATGATTTAAATATTACTCAATATCCAGATACTGATATTCCTTATGATAAAAATAGTATGAATAACTATTCTAGTGGAAAGTATGCTGTT
>JAMOSL010000159.1 GCA_027063105.1 Campylobacteraceae bacterium | reverse complement strand
CACTTCTGAACAATAGCTTTATGAAATTGAGTAATTTGATACGCCGAAGGACTATCAGGATAAAAATAACTTTTTCTATCAAAATTGGAACTGTGATTAACTACAGCATTAATTGCATATCCAAATCTCATAGCCTTAACTGCTGCCTCTCTATTTACCATAGGCAAAGCACCTGGAAGTGCCAAGCAAGTTGGACAAGTATTACTATTTTGACGCTCTGCAAAACTTGTAGCACAAGAACAAAATAGTTTTGTTTTAGTATTTAACTGCACATGGACTTCTAAACCGATAACTGTTTCAAACATTAAATAAACCTTTTAAATCAATTGAGATATTATACCTTTTCTTTACTAAACCTATATTTTTTACTCAAAATACTCATCAATAATTACAGGAAATGCTCTCATAGTATTTTCTGCTTTTTCAATTTTAAGATTAAAAATATCTGCACTTGATGGAAACTGTTCTACTAATTCTCGATATATATCTACTTTACTCTCTATATGGTTTTCTAAAGCATCTAAAAAACTCTGCATATTCTCTTTTGTTGTAGCAAATTTCATAACAAGTTCAAACATTCTCTTTCTTGGGTGAATTGCCATAGATTCACCTGCTACTAAAGCTATATCTTTTATATCCCATCTTGATATATATATTCCACTTACACTAGGAGCTATTATTTTTGCATATAAAGCATCTGTATAACTTGGATAATCTTTTAAATCAACAGCTTCATCCGATTCACAGCTTCCATCTGAACAGAAAGCATCTTTTGGGTTAAAGTTCTCAAAATCTTTTTTTAAATCTTTTACATCTTTCATTTTATCTCCTATTTTCTACTCTTCTATTAATAATGGTATCTGTTCCACATCTATTTTAACACCATACCATCTATTAGCAATTATCATCATTTTAGCAACAAATTTTATTCTATCATCTATAAATTCTAAATTTTCAAACAACACATTAGCTTCTGACTCTAAATTATATCCAATAACTTTACCATCTTCAATCTCAATAAAATCAATACTATCACTCTCTTGTTTATAACAATACTCTACAGCTTTAGCTTTAAACTCGTATTCTAAAATCATCTTATCAACTTTAGACTTAGCAACACTAGTCATTGTAAAATGGAAATGCTCATCTGTAATATTAAGAGCTATAGCTGTAGCATTTATTTTATTTAATTTCAACCATTTATTAAAATATTTTCTGGTTTGACCTGTTTGGGCGTTGTATCCCAAAATTGTACATAGAGCAGTATCAGGTTTAATTTCTTCTGGTCTCATATTAAAACTCCATTTCTTTTTCATTTTGATGTAGAGTTAATGCTTCATCCTCTTCAACCTTACATCTAAGACACATCTGTTCACCACCTTGATATGTGAAATGTCCTCCACACTCATTACATCTTTTGATATTAAATGAAGCTAAAGTTCGTTGAGTTGGTTCAAAAAATTCTTTTATCTCAAACCCACTTTGAAGTTTAATAGAATCTGGTTCGCAAACATCATGGCATAAATGACACTTTACACAAAGCATAGAATTAAAATTTATAACTGAAAATTTACCGTCAGAACTTAAAGCTCCTGTAGGGCAAATTCTATAACATATTTGACAATTAGTACAACTTTCATCTACAAATTTTTGAGAAACAAATGATACATCCTCTTCAGGTAATACTTCATATTTATCTGGTTTTGTAACTTGCTTTAAAGTAGTAAGAAAAATCTTTCTTTTATTTGGAATATTTTTATCTTTAATTTTATTAATAATGTTATTATCTATATTAAATAATTTTAACTCATCTTCTATAATAGCTTTATCAAATGAATCTTTTTGTTTAACTGCACCCTTTAAAGAGAAAAAATCACGACGAGATGAGACCTCATCAGGAATTTCAATAGGTTCTACTCCATAAGCAATATCTAAAGGTAGTAACTTTTTATCACTAAAACTTGATAATATAAAATTAGCCTCTTCTATATTTGCTTCTATTTGAGCTTGAAGAGGTTCTCTTATCTCACACTGTGTACAGTGACCCATATCTAAAGAGATACTATCTTCACTTGCTAATGCTAAGGATATTAAATGCTCAACACTTAATGAAGCTAAACAGGGTACATTCTTTTTACAAGATATTAATTTATCTTTATCTTCTAATAACTCAAAAAAGAAATCTACTGTCGAAAAATTTGTTAAGGAGAAAGATTCTGTAGGACAAACTCCACTACAACCTCCACAATCTACACAAGCTGACGGTATAAAAGATGGGATATTATCTACTATTTCGATTGTATTTACAGGACAAATATCAACACACTTTGTACACTCAGAGAGCTTACTAGTTGCCCTAACACAAGATGATACTTCAAAGGCTAAACTCATACCTTAACGCATCCATTTAAAAGTTTTTCATTTACATATTCATAATCACTAAGTATAAACTCTAATGTTAATTCTGCACCATCATGATATAATGGTGTTCTTGATTCTCTTTTCATATTAATTAAAAATAATGGTGTCCACTCAACTAAATGCTCCTTTAAGAATGCTCTTTGAACTTCAAGCAATTCACAAACACCATCTTTATCATCTGCTTCTAAAGCCTTTTGTTGAGCTACACATAACATATACATAAACTCCAACTCTATTCCAATGTGGTCAGCACTAATAACTCTAGCTTCTCCTAATTCAACTCTAAAATCTAATTCATTATAAAGCTCTACAATAGGGTTATCTCCACCACTCTCAATCATTTGGTCATCTCTTGTATAGAAACTTTCATAAGGGACTAAATGCATTAAGAAAAGATTTGTAAAGTCTACATTATAAAATTGTTCTATTAAATCTTTTTGGCTAAATTCATCTCTTTTATTCCACATTTTATAGTTAGGGAAAAGATTAAGCATATCATCATCACTATCTATTTTATCTAAAAACTCTTTATCAACTTCAATCAGCATTAATCTTGATATTAATGCATAGAGTGCTATACGATTTTCTATATCTTGTTTCATCTCATTCATATATAAACCTTTTTCTCTTTCATATTTTATAATTTGTCGCGATTATAGCATAGTTAGCAAATTTTTTGTAGTTATGCTAAAATTCGTTAAAAAATAGGTTATCTTATGAGAATTAATAATAATATAGAGTCTATAACAATAGGTTCATTTGATGGCATTCACATAGCCCATAAAGCTCTTATTGATAGAGCTGATGCAGTTGTTGTAATAGAAAGAAATGGTGGATATATTACTCCTGGATGTAAAAGAACTATGTGTTTAGATAAACCTTGTTTCTTTTATCATTTCGAGAAATTAAAATCATTATCTCCAAAAGAGTTTGTAGCTAAATTAGAAAAAGAATTCCCTCACCTTAAAAAGATTATAATCGGATATGACTTCTTTTTTGGAAAGGACAAATCAGGAGATAGTCAAAAACTAAAAGAATTATTTAATGGAGAAGTAATAATAGTTGATGAGGTCTCAATAGATGGTATTCCAATACACTCAAGAACAATAAAACAATATATAATAGACGGAAATATTCAAATGGCAAATAAACTATTAGGAAGAGAGTATTCAATACACGGCAAACTAATAAAAGGTCAAGGATTAGGAGCAAAAGAGTTAGTACCAACAATTAATTTAAAAGTCAAATATTATCAAATGCCAAAAGAGGGAGTATACGCAACAAGAACTAAAATAAATAATATCTGGTACAAAAGTATAAGCTTTCTAGGACACAGAGTAACAACTGATAACTCTTATGCTGTAGAGACACATATATTAAATAAAAATATAGAAGATATAAATGGTTCAGTATGGATAGAGTTTAATTCTTTCATTAGAGAAAATATAAGATTTGATAGTTTAAAAGAGTTAAAAGAACAGATAAACAAGGACATTAAATTAATATGAATATATTTTTCATTAGTAGGTAAACAGCTCACTCTAACTATCTTCAGCCTCAACTGCTCTCTGCTTCCAATTATCTTTTCTTTTTTCCAAGTCATGTATTCAAAGAGCTAATGGCATCATTTCAGTCATTGCTAGGATTGATGATAGTATTGATTCTATCTGCTTTGGTCAATCTTTTTTGGCTAAGGTGTTGAAACATGGATTATAATCTTATCATCTCCCTAAAATAAGCCTTCTTCCCATCCAATCTAGCCCAAAAACTATCAGCAAGATTTTGAAAATTCTTATGTGTAACTCTTGGGTTTGATACAACACTCATAAACTTATAATTAATTTTGCCCTCATTTACCACCTGCACACCAGCATCAAAACAGGCTTTTTCTACAGCATCTCTTCTATCTTTATACACAGGTTGAGGCAACATCTCAGAAGCTGTTAAAAAGAACTCACCCATTAAATGTATATTTTCATTATGGCTATCCCACGCCCTATACATACCTTTGAGTCCATCAAAATTTCCATCTACATCAGGAAATCCACTAGCACTAAATACCACAAAACCTTGTTCACCTAACTCTGGAAATCTATCAGGATGTGAAATATGTCCATCTTGTTCATCTAAAAGCATATAAGGTTTTAAAATAGGAAGCAGTCTATCCATAAAATGTTTCATAATCCCTGTAACATTAAAAATATAAAGAGGAGATGCAAAAATAACCAAATCAGCACTTCTATACTTCTCTCTAAGCTCAGTCATCGCATCTTTATGCACACACTCCCCTGGCATTTTTGTCCAACACATATAGCAACCATCACAATGATGAATATCTAGTTTTGAAAGCTTAAATTCCTCTACAATAGCCCCTGTACTTTTTGCTCCCTCTACAAACTTATCTACCATTAGAGTTGTTTTACTAAACTTCTTATTTCTAGCCCCTCCATCAAAAACAACAATATTTTTAATCTTCTTTGGCTTAAATGATTTATACTCATAATCTTGTGGTCTATCTTTTATACTCTCAATATTAGCAGATTTATCAAAAAGTTTATCAAAATTTAACATCACAGAAGCATTTCCAATCATCTTATACTTTTTATCTAAAAAAGCTTTCGTAGCATCTATATCACCATTTGTAATATCAAGCCAAAGTTTAGAATCACTATTAATAGTAACTGTTGGATTATCATATAAACCTTTTATAAATTCACATTTTTGGTTTTTTATAATAAGGTGAGTAGTTTGTGCCTCATCTCCAGTAAGTTCAAATTGAATGACTACATCAATATCTTTTGCTAATTTTTTATTTAATCCATAAGGCATAATTGCAAAAGCATCTTTTAAAGTCTCAAACTTGAATTTAAAGCCTTTATACTTGATAATATATTTTAGTAAAAGTGATAAATTTGATTTTATTTTCATCTTAATACCCCATCTCAATACTCAAAATTTTATTTTTATTTAACTCAAACTTTGACTCTTCAAAATTAGCACTTCTAAATGCTGGACGAATATTATTACTAAATCCATATCCCTCTTTTGGAATACCCAAGAAATTTTTATCAATTTTACCATTTTGATTTTCATCATGAAAAATAGCAATCGCATAAGTTCCATTTGGTATATTTATAAACTTATATTTAACGGTTTTAGAACCTATTTTAATAGCTATATTCTTATAAACTTTATCCACCTTAGAGAAATCTTTTGCTTTATTATATAATCCTATCTTTACATCACCATTTTTATTTAATATATTAGTTATCTCAACATCTATACTGTTTGCCATAAGTGACGATATACTTACCAATACACCCAAAATTATCTTTTTCATCTTTTATCTCCTTTTATTTATACAATTATACAAATAAAAGAGATTTAAGTCATTCACAAATGTTAATATTTGAATTCTTTTTTCAACCTGCTCAAATGTTGAGGTGTAATACCCAAAAATGTAGCTATATGGTATTGTGGTACTTTATCTATAAGATATGGTGTTTTTTCTATAAAGTCTTCAAATCTATCTTTAGCCGATTTTATCTGTCTATCTACTAAAAGATTATGTAGATAACTATATGCCTCTTCTGCCATCAATCTACCAAATCTATCACCTTTTTTAGCATTGTTATATAAAAATTGTATATCTTTATACTCTGTTATCACCACTTCACAATCTTCTATTGCATCTATAGCCAATCTTGAGGGAGTTTGATTTATAAAGCTATTATAATCTACTAAAAATAGGTTTGT
>JAMOSL010000158.1 GCA_027063105.1 Campylobacteraceae bacterium | reverse complement strand
AGAAAAAGGTGATGTGATATCTTCACCAGTTGATGAAGCACAATTAGTTATTGCAGAATGGGATCCATATTCAGAACCAATTATTGCAGAACAGAGTGGTACTCTTAAATTTGAGGATCTTCTTCCTGGTGTGACGGTTACAGAACAATTTGATGAAGTAACAGGAGAGAGTAGACTAGAGCTAAATGAATATATTCCAGCATCATATAAACCATCAATAATTTTGGCAACAGAAAATGATGAGATAATCCGTTATCAACTAGATCCAAAATCTATTCTTTTTGTTTCAGATGGGGATGTAGTAACAACTGCTGATATTTTAGCAAAAACACCAAAAGCTGCTATCAAATCAAAAGATATTACAGGGGGTCTTCCAAGAGTATCTGAACTTTTTGAAGCTAGAAGACCAAAAGATATTGCTCTAATTGCTCAAATTGATGGTGTTGTAAGTTTTGGTAAGCCGTTAAGAGGAAAAGAGAGATTAATTATAACTAGTGAGAATGGTCAATTTACAGAACAATTTGTTAATAAAGGTAAGATGCCATTAGTCCATACAAATGAATTTGTACATACAGGTGAAAAACTAACTGATGGAACAGTATCAAGCCATGATATTTTATCTGCTTTAGGTGGAAGAGCATTATACGAATATATAGTTAGTGAAGTACAACAAGTATACAGAAGACAAGGTGTTAATATATCTGATAAACATATTGAAATCGTTGTATCACAAATGATGAGACAAGTTAAAATAGTTGAAAGTGGTGATAGCAAATTTATAGCTGCTGATATTATATCTAAGAGAAAATTCCAGGAAGAGAATGAAAGAGTCCTTAAATTAGGTGGTGAACCAGCTATCGCAGAACCTATGTTGGTTGGTATTACTAGAGCAGCTGTTGGTGCAGATAGTATTATATCAGCAGCATCATTCCAAGATACAACAAAAGTATTAACATCAGCATCAATTGCAGGAACAATAGATGGATTTGAAGATTTAAAAGAGAATGTTGTTATTGGTAGATTAATACCTGTTGGAACAGGAATGGTTAACGCAAGTAGTATTAAATTAACTCGTAATGAATAAGAATTTATTAAGTTAAAGATTTATGAGTAATAAAGAAGAATTTGGTGATGATGACGAAATAGATTTAAAAGAGATATTTCGTACATTGTCTCTATATAAATATTTTATTATATTCTGTATGGTATTATTCGGTATTTTAGCATTTATAATGGCATACTTCAAATCAAATGTATATACCACTCATATGACTATGGAGATAGGTATTTTAGGTACTGTTAAAAGTGGTAATGATATTGTATCAAAAGCTATTTCTCAATCCGCAGAAGTAAATCCAGACACTGAAATGGAAATATTAAAATCAAGAACTTTAATGGCTGAAGCAATTGCATTAATTGATATTTCTCATAGATATTACAAAACAAATAATATGAAAGAAATAGAATTATATGAAGATAATGCTCCCTTTGATGTAAATTTAACAAAAGGTTTTAATATCAAATTCGATATTCTTCCTTATGATACAGGACATTATCGCATTAAAAATAAAACTTTAAATATTAACTTTATATATAAATATGGTGAAGAGGTAAAAGATAATAATTTTAAATTTACAATAACACTTAAAAAAGATAGAAGTATTCAACCTAAAGAAATATATAGTTTTGAAGTTATGGATTTTGATAAATCTGTATATTTAGGACAGAAAAATTTAAAAATTAAAGTTGCAGGAACATATACTACTATTATTGAGATTACAAAAGTTGATAAAGTAGCAGAAAGAGCTCCTAAAATTGCAAATGCACTTGCAAATGCATATATTAAAAGAAATATAAAAAAAAGAACAATGGAAGCTTCAAAAACATTATCTTTTGTCGATATAGAGTTAAATAAAATAACTAATGAGTTAAAAACTGCATCATTAAACTTAGAGAATTTTAAAAAAAATATTAAAACTGTCAATTTTGATACTAAGTCTGAAATTATTATGAAAAGATTAGGCGATATAGAGATAGAATTATCTAAATTAAATATAGAACTTAGTATGGTAGAATCACTATATAGCAGAATTAAAGTTAGCAAAAATATGGAAAGTATTCTAATTAATGGATTATTTAGTAATGATATTATTCCATTAAGTAATATAATTACTATTCTTCAACAATATAGAATAAAACTAGAAACACTAAAAATAGATTATACAAAAGATTATCCAGAAGTGATTAAATTACAAAAAGAGATAAAAGAGACAAAAAATATCCTTAAAAGTATGGTTAAAAATTTTAGAAGAAATTTATTAGATAGAAAAAAGATTTTAAAAAAATCTATTAAAAAAGAACAATATTTAATAGAAAAATTAGCTGAGAATGAACAAATATATCATAAATTAGAACAAAAATTCATATTAAATGAAAAAATATATTCTTATCTATTAGAAAAGAAAGCTAGTTCATTGATAGCTAAAGCATCAACGGTAAGCAGAAATAGAATATTGGATCGTGCTAATATTGCAAAAAAGACTGGTCCAAATAGAACTTTGATAATAATAATTGGAATATTTTTAGGATTTATTATAGGTGCAATGATAGCATTTGTAAGAGGTTTTATTGATGATAGAATTAAAAATATTGAGCATATTAAAAAAGCAACAAATGGGGTTATTCTAGGTCTTGTTCCATCAGTAAAAGATATGGATAAAAATGAAAATATAGGTTCTTTAATAGTTTATGATTACCCTCGTTCCTCTTTTACTGAATCCTTTAGAAATATTCGCAGTAATTTAAAATTTATGATGAAGAGTAATTCTTCTAAAGTTTTGACTATTACATCTACTATCTCTGGTGAAGGAAAAACATCCATTAGTTCTAATCTAGCTGGGATTATGAGCCTTACTCAAAAGAAAGTTATTTTAATAAATTTAGATATGCGAAAACCAACTTTACATTTAAAATTTAATCTTCCAAATAATAGAGGCATTAGTTCTGTTTTATCTGGGTATCAAGTATTGAAAGATGTGATTCAGGTAACATCAAATCCATACTTAGATATTATATCATCTGGTGCAATTCCACCCAATCCAAGTGAGTTAATTCATAGTGAAAAAATGGAAGAGGTTATAGAAGAGCTTAAAAATAAGTATGATATAGTAATGCTAGATACACCACCATCAGGATTAGTGACAGATGCTCAACTCTTGATGCGTATATCAGATGCTGTTATTTATGTTATTCGTGCTAATTATGCTAAAAAAGAGTTTTTAAAAAATATTGATATATTATCTAAAGATGAAAGTATATCAGGATTTAGTATTATATTAAATGCTGTTGATAATAAAGATACAGGTCATGGTTATGGATATGGTTATTATGAGGATTAAATATGTTTATGGATTTTTTTAGAATAAATAGGTTTCCAAAGATTTCAAAAGTTAAAATAGATATGCACTCACATATTATTCCATCTATTGATGATGGTTCAAAAAGTATGGAAAGTAGCTTAGAGATATTAGAATATATGAGTAAAGTTGGTTATAAAAAAATTATTACAACTCCTCACACAATGTCTGATAAGTATCCAAATTCGACATATACTATTTTAAGAGGCTTAGAGGGTATTAATAAGGCTCTAACGGGTAAGAATATTGATATTAAGATGGAAGTTGCTTCAGAATATTATATGGATGATGAGTTTGTTAATCGCCTTAACATAGATGATATATTAACTATGGGAGATGATAAATATATTCTATTCGAAACATCTTATAACTTCAAACCAATGTATTTTGAAGAAGTTGTTTTTAAGATGATAAGCAAAGGATATAGACCAATTTTAGCTCATCCAGAAAGATATAAATATATTTTAAATCCTAAAAAAGATTTTTTAAGATTTAAAAAATTAGGAATATATTTACAATTAGATATAAATTCTCTTGGTGGACATTATGGGAAACTGGCTAAAAAACATGCTAAAATTCTCATTAATTTGGGCATAGTTGATTTTATAGGAAGTGATGTTCATTATAAAAAACAGGTATCTTTTTTAGAGAAAATTTTTACTACAAGAGAGTATCACAAGATATTTTTAAAGAATAAAATTCTTAATGATACACTATGATAAAAGTGACATTTTGGTTATATTTAATATCTATTCTATTCATAACTATAGGTTGTAGTGAAAATAATTCCAGTTATGAATTAATGAAAAGTGATAATCTTATTATAACTGAAAGCAGTAGAGAAATAGATAAAATAGAATATATAATACAATCACATGATAGATTATCTGTTCTTTTATATCGTTATCCTGCACTAACTCCTACAAATATGAATACAAAGGGAATTTTAGTTGATAGTAAAGGATATATATCACTTCCTCTTATTAAAAGAGTAAAAGTAGCTGGATATTCTCAACCAAAAGTTGCACAAATATTAGAAAAAAAATATAGTAAATATCTTATTGACCCCTCTCTAAATATAGAAGTTATGAACAAACAAGTATATATACTAGGGGAAGTTAAAAATGCCGGGGCAATTACTTTAAAAAATGAAACCATGTCTGTAATAGAGGTGATCGCTAGTGCAGGAGGATTAACAGATTCAGCACAAAGAGATAGTATATTTGTTGTAAATAAGATAGATAATCATTTGAGAATGAGAAAAATAAATCTAACAAGTTTTAGTGCATTACAGAAATCCAATCTTGTTGTACATTCAAATGATATAATTTATGTTCAACCAAATAAGTGGAAGTCATTTAGAGTAGCATCTAATGATTTTATATCTCCATTTGAAACAGTAACTAAATTAATAGAACCATTTTTAAATATAAAATTACTTAGGAATTAAAAGATGAATTATTATTATGATTATAAAGAGTTTATATTAGACGCTAAAAAACTAACTAAAGATATAGATTATGAGTTTGATACAATTATTGCAATTGCCAGAGGTGGATTGACACTATCTCATATTTTAGGAGAGCATTATAATATTAGAAAAGTGTACAGTATTAATACAATAGGATATGATAATAATCAAAAACTAAATAATATAAAAATATTCAATATCCCAGATTTAAAAGATTCTAAAAATATTTTAATAGTTGATGATATTATAGATAGTGGAGATACTCTCAAATTAGTATTAGATACTCTATATGAAAAATATCCAAACTGTACATTTAAATCTGCTTCAATTTTTTCAAAAAAAACAGCATCAATCCAACCCGATTGGTATATTCAAGAAGCAAAAGAGTGGATCGACTTTTTTTGGAGCATATCTACATATCCAAAGGACTAACAACCTTTTCTTTATTTATCCCTGCAACCACATGCGTATATATCATCGTAGTCTCCACCGATTTATGACCTAACAACTCTTGAATAGTCCTAATATCAATCCCTGCTTGAAGTAGATGAGTGGCATAAGAGTGTCTAAAAATATGTGAAGTTATTTTTTTATGAATAGCAGTTTTTTGTGAAGCCACCGTAATATTTCGCCCAAAAGTTTTAGGATGTATATGATGTCTTCTCATAGCCTCACTTCTAGGGTCTTTAGAGATTTTAGCCATAGGAAAGAGATACTGCCATTTAGTCTCAAATTGACTTTTAGGAGCTTTTCTATCCAAAGCATAAGGCAAATGCACACCTCCATAACCATCTTTTAAATCCCTCAAATGCTGTTCTTCAACAAACTCTATCTGTACCAAAAGCCTATTTTTAAGCTTCAATGGAAGAGGAATTATCCTATCTCTAAGCGATTTACTATTCCATATATAAACCTTATCAAATCCCATATCTATATCTTTTATCCTCAAATTCAAAACCTCACTCATACGCAACCCACAACCATACATAAGCATTGCCATAAGATTATAAATCCCTTTAACATTCCCAATCACTTCCATAACTTCTTCTTTTGTCAAAATCACAGGAATATTCTTACTCTCCTTAGCCCTAAGAGATTGAATATTGTCCTTAGACATATCTATATCTAAAACCTCTTTATATAAAAACAATATCGCAGAAAATGCCTGATTTTGTGTAGATGGAGAAACTTTCTTATCCACAGCAAGATGCGTTAAAAACTTCTCTATCTCTCTTTTTCCCATATCTTTAGGATGTTTTTTATCATAAAAATATATATAATGCTGTATCCA
>JAMOSL010000157.1 GCA_027063105.1 Campylobacteraceae bacterium | reverse complement strand
TACGACAGCTGATGGATCATGTCCTTGTTGTGTAGCTACGATTGGTATTTCTAATCTTTCTGCCCAACGACTGAGTTGTTCTATTGCTGCTGCCCTAAAAGTATCACCTGCACCTAAAATAACAGTTTTATCTTCTTGTTTATATTTATATGCGAGTTTGGATATAGTTGTAGTTTTCCCAGCACCATTTACTCCTATTATCATCTCTACGAATGGTTTGTGGTCACTATTTTTAAAGTCTGCTTTATATTGAAAAATAGTTATAAGTGAGTTAAAAGCTTGTACCCTATTAATAGGACTTGGCATAGAATTTAATAATCTCTCTACAAGCTCATAATTAACATCAGCTTCTAATAAAATCTCTTCAAATTCCTCCTTGCTTATCTCTTTTCTTTTTTTAGGAGAGACTTTAGCAATTGCCTCAGTTGTTTTCCCTAATGCTTTTTTCAAAAAATTGAACATTATAATTTAATCCTTTATAGTAATTTTTTTGCATTTTTAATTTCGGTATGTAACATTTCCATAGGCATTGTGCCTTCGTAATATCGATATAATTTACCGTTTTTATAAATAATAGACAGAGGAATCTTGAAATTATTTTTTAATTTTAACTGTTTCAAAATCTTATTTACTAATTTTGTATTATTTGTATCAGTCGATATAAAATATCTAATACCACTAACCTCAAATATATTATTTAACTCTTTTTTTGTTTTATTATCATTATTATTTATTCCAATAATTAATAAATCTTTATTTTCCCTTTTTTGTATTTCTGCCAAATATGGAATTTGACCCATACATGGTTTACACCAACTTGAGAATATATTTATAAGAACTATAGACTCTTTTCTTCTTTTAACTATTAATTTCTCATTTGATATAGCTATCTTTATACTTAAATCTCGTTGATTCTTTATAGAGAAATTTTCGATTATGTCTTCTTCTTTTTTTATATCTTGATTGATTTTAATGGGTTTACTTTCAAAAATTTTATCACTATTTTCTGTAGTCTCGTTACACCCATAGAATGATATTAATATTACAAATAATATATATAAGTTTTTCAATTAGGATACCTTTTAAGTATAATTCTGGAATTATATCCAAAATTTATAGAAATGGGAAACCTTATGGATAAAAAAGATTTTAGAAATAGATGTTTAGAGAAAATAAGAAAGAGAGCAAAGAGGTCATCTCTTGTTGTTGATAAAACAATATGTAATATATTATATAAAGATATAAAAAAGAGAAATTCAAAAGTTATTATGTTATACATTCCTATGATAATAGAAGTTAATATAAAGCCCCTTATTTTAAAATTAAGACGAGAGAAACAAACTATTTTAGTACCTTTTATGGAAGGTGAAAGTTTTAGGTTGGTAAAATACCGATTGCCACTAAAACGAAAAAAATTTGGAATAAAAGAGACAAAATATTCAAATCAATATAGAAAAAAAGATATAGATATATCAATCGTCCCTATTTTAGGTATAGATTCTACTGATAGAAGAGTAGGGTTTGGTAAAGGTATGTACGATAGATTTTTTGATAATACAAAACATAATATTAAAAGAGTTATTTTTATTTCGAGACTAAATTGTGTCTCTTCTGAAATTATAACTAATAATTATGATATTAAAGCAAATTTAATTATTTACGGCAAATAGTAAATTGAAGAAAGTAGATAAATGATGATAGTAGCAACAAGTATAGGATTCTTAGGTTTTACGATAGGTTCAGGGATAACATATCTTTGGATTAGAAGTAATAGTGTAAAGAAATTTGCTTATTTAGAATTAGAGGTGAAAGCAAGGGCTAAAGCTATAGAGTTGGAGTCAGAGCGAATGCTTCAAAACTCAACTGTTCAAATCAAAAAAAATGAATTAGAGCAAGAGAAGATTTTTCAGGATAGATTATCTGAATTGGAAAAGAGGAATCGTAGTTTTATTTTAGAGACAAAGCTTTTAAAAGAAGAAAAATCTAAATTAAAAAAAATTCAACAAAGAGTTGAAGACAAAAGCCATACTTTAGAGCAACTTAAAATAAGAAAAGAGAGAGAGATAAATAAAATTATTCTAAAAATGGAAAGTGTTGCATCAATGACTCAAGATGAGGCGAAAACTGCTATTTTAGAAAAAGTAGAGGAAAAAAGCCAGTCAGAGATTGCTGGTATAGTTAGAAAATATGAGCAAAAAGCTAAAGAAGATGGTGAAAAAAGAGCAAACTATATTTTAGCACAAGCAACAACTAGATTTGCAGGTGAATTTGCAGGTGAAAGATTAATTAATCTAGTGACACTTCCTAGTGATGAACACAAAGGTAGAATAATTGGTAAAGAAGGTCGAAATATTAAGACTTTAGAGATGCTTCTTGGTGTAGATATTATTATTGATGAGACGCCTGGTACTATATTAGTTAGTTCATTTAATCTATATCGTAGAGCAATAGCTACAAGAGTTATTGAATTATTAGTAGAAGATGGAAGAATTCATCCAGGTAGAATTGAAGAGATTCATCAAAAAGTTGAATCCACTTTTGAAAAGAAAATTTATGAAGAGGGTGAAAATATTATAATTGACATGGGGTTATTCCCTATGCATGAAGAGTTAATAAGACTTCTTGGTAAATTAAAATATCGTGCTAGTTATGGGCAGAATGCTTTAGCACACACTTTGGAAGTTGCAAAACTAGCATCAGTTATGGCAGCTGAAATGGGTGGAGATGAAAAACTTGCTATGAGAGCAGGATTACTTCACGATATTGGAAAAGCTTTAACTCAGGAGATGGGTGGTTCACATGTAGATTTAGGTGCAGACCTATGTAGAAAATATAATGAGCATCCGACTGTGATTAATGCGATATATGCTCATCATGGTCATGAAGAACCAGATAGTGTAGAGAGTGCTTCTGTTTGTGCAGCTGATGCGTTATCTGCTGCTAGACCAGGTGCTAGACGCGAAGTTTTAGAGAGTTTTACTAAAAGGGTTAAGAATTTAGAGGATATTGCTTTAGATTATGATGGAGTAGAGAGAGCGTATGCAATTAATGCTGGTAGAGAAATTAGAGTTTATATCAATGCAGGTATAGTTAATGATAATGAAGCTGTTTTAATGAGTCGTAATATCGCAAAGAATATAGAAGATAGGGT
The DNA here is from genome assembly GCA_027063105.1 of Campylobacteraceae bacterium. GTDB lineage: Bacteria > Campylobacterota > Campylobacteria > Campylobacterales > Sulfurovaceae > SZUA-451. The sequence goes on along the minus strand of JAMOSL010000157.1, from coordinate 3,028 downwards.
ACAATACCCTGGTGAAATCAAGGTTACAGTTATTAGAGAAGCTCGTTCAATAAATTATGCAAGGTAGTAATATGGAAAAATGTAGAGAGATTAAAGCTGATGTTCGTATGGAAGAGAGATACGAGGGGTTAAATCTTCTGTTTGGAGATTGTCCTGATTTGAAGAAAGAAATTTTAGATGTGATTGATGAAGTTAAAAAAGAGACTGGTATGACACCATTTATATATGATAAAGTATCAAATGATAGAAAAGATATTCAAGCTATATATATAGAATTTCATGATGATGTACATCGTACAGGTGGAGACTTTTTTGAAAAAATTTTGAAAAAATTAGAAATTGACCATTGTGAGGATACAGTATGTTAAAAAAGATATTATTAAGATCGGCGTTTATTAGTCTATTAGTTATAGATCATGGATTTGCTCAATCAGTTAAAGCCCCAACTAAAGCTCCAATAGTTGTTTTAAACACTACACAGGGTGATATTACAATTAAATTGTTTCCAAAAGTAGCACCTAAAGCTGTTGAAAATTTTATAACGCATTCAAAAAATGGATATTATAATGGTACAACATTTCATAGAGTAATTAAAGGTTTTATGATACAAGGTGGAGACCCAGAGGGAACAGGTATGGGTGGAGAGTCTATTTGGAAAAAAGACTTTGATAATGAATATGCTCCAAATATTACTTTTAATAGACCATTTTTATTAGCTATGGCAAATCGTGGACCAAATACGAATGGAAGTCAATTTTTTATAACAACAGTTGTAACACCTCATTTAAATGGTGGATATACTATATTTGGAGAAGTTATTAAAGGTCAAGAGGCTGTTAAATCTATTGAAAATGTTTCAACAGGTGATAGAGATGTACCTATGTTTAAACAAGTTATTAAAAAAATTATAGTTAAGTAGGTATTAGTTGAATATTGATGAAATTCGTCAGGAGCGTAAGAAGTGGCTTGGCTGGAAAAATATAATACCTCTTCAAGAGGCTTTATCAACTCTTCCTACTCATCTTGAGATATCTAGTATATCTTTAGATGATGAGGTAGCTATCTCTTTTAAGTCTATAACTCAATTAGATGAAGATATTATACATAAAGTAGCAAAGAGGCTTAAACCGTGGCGTAAAGGTCCATTTAGAGTCTCTAAGACCTTTATAGATAGTGAATGGAAGAGTTTCATCAAATATAACCTTCTTAAGCCTTATTTTAATATAGAAAATAAGATAGTGGCTGATATAGGTTGTAATAATGGATATTATCTTTTTCGTATGTTAGAAGAGAAGCCTAAGAGATTAGTAGGTTTTGATCCATCAGCTATTATTTACTCTCAATTTCAATTTATTAACCATTTTGCTAAAACAGATATTGTTTATGAACTTTTAGGTGTCGAGCATCTTGAGTATTATGAACATAGATTTGATACTATTTTCTGTTTGGGTGTTTTATATCATAGAGCAGATCCTATAGGAATGTTAAAATCTATATTTAAAGGGCTTAATGATGGTGGAGAATTAATATTAGATACATTTATGATTGATGGTGATGATGAGATGGTTTTAACACCGAAAGATAGATATTCAAAAATTCCTAATATATATTTTATTCCAACAGTTAATGCTTTAAAGAATTGGTGTTATAGAGCTGGTTTTACTGAAATAGAAATTTTAGATATTAAAAAGACTGATTTAAATGAACAGAGAAAAACAGAATGGATTGATCATCAGAGCTTAGAAGACTTCTTAGATCCAGATGATAATAGGCTTACAGTAGAGGGTTATCCAGCACCTAAACGAGTCTATATAAAAGCCTTAAAGAAAACAAAAAACAAAAAATTTATTAAAATACCAAAATAAACTAAAAATTACTTTTATTTTTAAATAAGCAATATTTGGGTATAAACTGTTATCAAAACTTTAAAAGTATGAATTGATAGTTTAAAAGTAATAATAATTTTAGGATAGTAATAAATATGAGGATATTAACAATAGGGTTTAGTGACGATTATGTTAAAAGACTTTCAGTCGAACTAGAAAAATATTTTATCTGTATCGTTGATAATGCAAAAGATTTGTATGATGCAACAAATTTTACAGATTTTAGACATTACGAGTTAGTTATTATTGTTGATGAGGGTATAAAATTTTCTCTTGAACGATATGTTAATGAAGTTAAAAAGAAAAAGAGTGAAACAAAGATTATCATGCTTACAGATAATAAGGAAAATCAAAAGATACATTTTTCTTTAGGAGTAGATGATGTTGTATATTATCACTGTAAAGAGCCAGACCTTGTTGCAGCTAGAGTTTTAGCAAATATGAGGCAACTATTTGGTACAAAAGTAGATATTGGTAAATTAGTTATTGATATTACAAATAAGAAAATAGAGTATGATGAAAAAATTGTCTCTTTAAATGGTAAAACATTTGATATTTTAGCTTATCTAGCTCTTAGAAAACAGAGAGTATTTTCCAAAGATGAAATTATAAATGCATTATGGGAAGAGCCAGAATATGTAAGCGATAATACCGTAGAGGTAGCAATCAATCAAATTCGTAAACGATTAAAAAGTATACTAGGTTTTCAAGTTATACATACTGTCAGAAGAAGAGGGTATAAGTTTTCATATTAGTTTTTATATAAAATCAAAGACTCAACTTTAATATCATTTCTTTCTTGTAACCATAATTTTAGTTGTCGAGAAGATTTTTCATGTAGTAGTTTTAAAAATTTTTCTATTTCATTGTCCAATAAATTCTCTAATACCCCTTTTAAAGTTACCTCTTTTTGTGGGGAGATATTTATAGATTCTAACCATCTATTTATTTCTTGGAAATTAATACCTCCAAAACGATTATGTGTATTTTTACATCCTTGGGCTACTTTCGCCATTTTTGCGACACTAGTTATAAATAATATTTTTTTGAAATTTGAATTATATAATAGTTGTAATGATTCATATACAAAATTACCAATTTCTATGATATTTTGCTCTTTATAATATCTTTTTGCATAATCA
>JAMOSL010000156.1 GCA_027063105.1 Campylobacteraceae bacterium | reverse complement strand
GCATGGTATGATATGGATATTTCTCAACTTCTTTATCCTGGTAGTGGATATAAACCAGAAGAGCTAGAGAAGATAGATGATATCTTAGATGTATGGTTCGATAGTGGTTCGACTTGGAATAGTGTACTAAAAAGCCGTAATTATGACGCAGGTAATTATCCAAGTTCTTTATATATAGAAGGAAGTGATCAGCATAGAGGTTGGTTTCAATCTTCACTATTATTAAGTACAGCAATCAATGGAGTATCTCCTTATAAAACTCTTTTAACTCATGGATTCACAGTTGATGATAAGGGTGAAAAGATGAGCAAATCAAAAGGCAATGTAGTAGCCCCTGATAAAGTAACAAAAGAGTATGGTTCTGAAATTCTTAGATTGTGGGTAGCACTAAGTGATTATCAATCAGATTTAAAAATTTCTAATAATATTCTGAAACAGACAGCAGAGCAGTATAGAAAAATTAGAAATACATTTAGATTCTTACTTGCAAATGTAAATGATTTAGATAAATTAGTGTCTATTGAGAGCTATGGAGAGTTAGATAGATGGATATTAATTAAAGCAAAGTCTATATTTGATGAGGTCAAAGAGAGTTTTGATAATTATGATTTCCTAAGAGGTTTTGCACTTTTAAACCATTTCTTAACAAATGAACTAAGTGGTATCTATATGGATATTACAAAAGATAGATTATATTGTGAAGCAAAAAATAGTACCACAAGAAGAGCTACTCAATCAGCAATGGCACTTATCTCTAAAACAATGTTAGCACTTATAGCACCAGTCCTTACATACACAGCAGACGAGATATTAGATTATGCTCCTGCGATATTTAAAGGTGATATTGAAAGTGTATTTGATTTAGTATATCAAGAGATACCAGAAGTAGATTCCAGCTTTAATGATACTCTATTAATAGAAGCCAGAGAAAAATTCTCTGAAGCAGTGGATAAGCTTAAAAAGTCAAAAATAATTAAATCAACGCTAGAAGTAGAAATAGCAGGAGATTTATCTAAATTTGATATTAAAGAGAGCAAAGATTTAGAAGATTGGTTTGTCGTATCATCATTGAATGGTGAATCTAAAGGCGAAGAGTTAGCATCATTTGAAGTAGATGGAACTACTTATATCATTCAGAAAGCAACAAAATCTAAATGTCCAAGATGTTGGAGATACGCATCTAAAGATGAAGAGAGTGCATGTGAAAGATGTGAAGAGGTAGTATCATAAAATGTTTGATATGACTCAACCAATAAGCATGGAAGTGATAGTAGGTTCTATCATTTTCATCTTCGGATTAGTTGGAATTGGATTAGGTGTTGTTGAGTATTATAAGAGGAAGATTTAATTATCCAAAATAACCTCTGGATATCCACTAGATCTTGTATTTTTTAGTGGAGGATTTGATAATGCTCTTACTGTATATACAAAAGATATTTTAGGTTTCTTAGTATTATTTTGATTTGCACGATGTAGAAGTTTTGAGTGGAATAGAACAATATCTCCTCTGTTTAAATTACTGCTTACTTTTGTCTCTATAATATTTTTATTTAATCTATAATCAGCTTTGAAATACTCTTTTTTATCAAATTGCTTTTTTTTAAATTTCATTTGATGACTTTGAGGAATAAATTCTAATACACCATTTTTACTATTTTCTTTATCTAATGCTAACCATACAGATAATAGAGAATCATTTTTGAAATTCCAATATCTAATATCTTGATGCCAATTTGTCTCTGTACTAGAATAAGGCATTTTTGTCATTATCGAATTGTGATGAGCAAGAGTTAATACTGGGGTATCATTAAAAATTTGCTTGAGTATAGGTCTAATCTTCTTACTTTCCATCCAGTTTTTAAATAAAATATCTCTATTATAAACTTGTCTTAATCTTCTAATAGTCTTTTGCTTATCTTTTTTATTACTATTATAATCTATTATATTTGTACGATATTTCTTAGAGTGACTATGATAACCTATTTCTGTTTCAATAGGTTCTATTTTATATTTAATATGAACGGAGGTAATATCTAATATCGCTTTTGTTTCTCTTTTTGTAGCAAAGTTACGCAATATAAGATAACCATTTTTGTTAAAAAAATTTAATTCATCTTTTGTTAATTTCATAGATAATCCATCCTCGTATAAATATATTTAATTATATCGAAATATTCTCAATAAAATCTATCTCATTCTTTCTTATAATTATAGCATCTATACAGAATGGCATATCTATATTTTTTATTTTTAGATAATAGTGTGTAGAGTTTATAACTCTTCTTAGTTTTCTCGGTGTTAAATTATATATTGGGTCAAAATCTGCTTTTGCACTTTTAACCTCAATGAAATGTAGAATATTATCTTTCTTTGCAATAATATCAATTTCACCCATTTTTCTAGCATAAAAATTTTGTTCTATAATCTCATAATTTAGATTCATTAGATATTCTACTGCTAGTGCTTCAGCATCATCTCCTATCTGTTTAGTTTTCTTTTCTCCACTCATCTTTTTGCTCTCCAGTTAAATCATATTTATTTAGGTATCCTCTTGGAGTTAATACTTTTCCATTAGATGTTAGTTTTGTTGTTGAATTTCCTATTAGAATAGTAGTTGACATATTGACTTTGTCATTTTCAACACCAGAATCTATTAACTCTTTAGCTGTTATTATTTCTATAAATTGTTTTTCTCTACCTAAATCTCTTGCCACTACAATAATTCTATCAGAAGAAATATTTGATAATTTTTCTAACATTCCACGATATGGTTCAAGTCTATTTTTGCTCTTTGGATTATATATTGCAATTACAAAATCACACTCTAACGCTAGTTTTATTCTTTTTTGGATTAAGTCAAAATCTGTTAATCTATCTGATAATGATATTAGACAAAAGTCTTGAGATAATGGAGCTCCAACCTCTGATGCTAATGCTAAAACAGAAGTTATTCCAGCTAATGAAATATACTCTATATCATTCCAATAACCTTTTACATCTAAAAGTTCAACAACTAATGAACCCATAGCATAAACATTTGCATCACCATTGGATATAAGTACAACACTCTTACCCTCTTTAGCTGATTCTACTGCATAAGTAGCTCTCTCAATCTCTTTTGTCATGCCAGAAGTGTAAATCTCTTTACCTTTAACAAACTCTTTTAAATCTTTTATATATTTAGTATACCCAACAATTAAATCAGCCTCTTTTATAGCTATAATTGCCTCATTCGTAAGATAACGACTTCCACCTGCACCAGTTGATACTAATTGTAATTTTCCCATTTAAATCCTTTTAAAAATCGAAGTATATTATCTTTCACTTAAAGTATCTGATTGAAGCGAATCCAGAAGCTCCGTTCTCTTTGCAACTTTTTATATGCTCTTCAGTAATTATACCACCTAGTGCAATAATGGGAATATTTATAATTTTATATAAATCATTTAAAGCTTTAAGACCTATTGGCTCACCTTTGTTTGGTGTATTAAATATTGGGCTATATGTAATCATATCTGCTCCTAATTCTTGGGCTTTTAGAGCTTCTTCTTGAGTATGAGTACTTACGGTAACAAATAGTTTTGATTCTTTTGCAATTTTTATATAATTTAGTTGTTGGCTTGTTAAGTGTATTCCATCAGCGTTTAACTCTATTGCTAAGTTTAAATCTGTGTGCAGTAGAATTTTTTTAAATGGATATTTTTTTGCTTCTGTAATAAAAAGATAAGCATTTTTTTTGTAGTTTTTATTATTTTTATCTCTGTATACGATAATATTAGATTTGATAGAAAACTTATTTAAATCCCTTTCAAGGCTCTTAAATCTAAGAGTTGAGGGATCTGTTATCGCATAGGCTATCATTAGATTTTATCTAAGATAGTCTCTTTTTGAGAATTTTGAGATTTAATATCTTCAAGGATTTTAGTCTGTTTTTTCATTTCATCTAATTTTGACTCTTCTGATAAAATATGTTCTAAAATAATTACCAAAAATAGTGCAGGAAGTGATGCAAAGAAAGCTAAAAAAAGTGCCATAATAATACTTAATTGATAATAAGATATTATAGTTGCAACAAAGCTTATAAAAACTAAAGCCCAAGAGACACCAAGAAGAAAATTAATCAAAGAGTTCAGTCTTGATCTTTGGAGTCTCATTATTAACCTCTTTTAGTGGTCATCTTCTATTGCCACAGCACCAGCTAAATATACATAAATCAAAATCATGAAAACAAATGTCTGAAGAAGAGCAGAAAATGTTAATAGAATATATGCAGGAAGTGGAGCAACCCATGGAGCTAACATTAAAAGTACCCATAAGAAGAGATCATCACCCTTAATATTTCCGAACAAACGGAAGCTAAGAGAGATCACTCTTGATAAGTGAGATACAATTTCAATTGGGAACATTAATGGAGCTAGAATTTTTACAGGACCAGCAAAATGAGCAAAATAACTAAAGAAACCGTTCTTTTTAATACCTTCATAATTATAGTAAAAGAATACTAGTAATGCTAAAGGTAAAGTTACATTTATATTTGATGTAGGAGATTCAAATCCAGGAATAATACCTATTACATTTGATATAAAGACAAATAGACCAATAGTGGCTACTAGTGGAAGATATTTTCTTGCTAACTCTTCGCCTATAACATCTCTACCCATAGAAATAGCACCTTGTAAATATGCTTCTAAAATATTTTGAGAACCATTTGGAACAGCTTTTAAACTTTTTGTTGCTAATAATACAACCATCATAATAATTGACACTACTAAAAGTAAATGAACAACTACTAACATACTACCGTGACCAGTAATAGCACCTATATAAGTAAATACACTTTCACTCATCTATACACCTCTTTATTGTATGAATATTTTGAGTGATTATAACTTTATTTTGCTTATATATTGTATGATTTTGAAAAGGCTAAAGATGAACTCTAATGAAACTGGTAAAAATATAATTGTTATAGGTGCAGGAGCTAGTGGTATGATGGCTTCAATTATTGCTTCAAGAAATGGTAATAAAGTGGTTTTATTAGAAAAATTATCTTCAATTGGTACAAAATTAAAAGCTACTGGTGGTGGAAGATGTAATTTAACAAATACTCTACCCAAAGATATCTTTATGCAACATTTCGGACGAGATGGAAGATTTATGACAGATGCATTAAATGCTTTTAATAATGAAAATTTAAAAGAGTTTTTCTTATCAATTGGAGTTGAGACAGATGCTCCAGATGGGTTTAGAGTATTTCCAATAGGACACAGTGCTAAGACAATTTTGAATGCGTTGCAGAAGGAGATGGATAATATAGGCGTAGAAATATATTTTAATCAATCAGTTAAGAATATAAATATAGAAAATAATATTAAAATAGTTTCAACAAGTAGTCATGAGTTTAAAGCTGAGAAGATAGTTATTGCAACAGGTGGATTAGGTTATCCAAAACTTGGTGCAGAGGGAGATGGTTTTAGATTAGCAAGAAATATGGGACATAAAATTACTCCATTATATCCTGCAATGATGCCACTTCAGACAAAAGAGAGTTGGGTAAGCAGATGTAGAGCAGATACTATACCTAAAGTTGAAATGAGAGTTAACATAAAAAAATATAAAAAACTATTTGCAAAAGGAGACCTCATCTTTACAACAAATGGAATTAGAGGACCAGTTGTTTTAGATTTTTCAAGGGAGATTACTCCTATATTAGATCAATTAGGTGAAGTTCCACTAGTTATGAACTTAACGAAAGGATTGAATGAAGAAGATATAAGAAGAAAATTTAATTTTAATATACTTAATAAACCTGATATGTTAGTTATTGACTTGGTTCAAACACTTTTGCCACACTCTATAGCTTTAGCACTTTGTGATGAGGTCAATGCAGACCCAAATATTACATTTAAAAAGTTATCTGGAATAGTAAGAGATAGTTTAATATCTATTCTGGCATGGACACCACTAACTATAGTTGGACATAATGGTTTTGATATGGCTATGATTACAAGAGGTGGAGTATCACTTAAAGATATAGACCCGAAAACTATGCAGAGTAGAATCATTAATGGAGTATATTTTTGTGGAGAAGTTGTAAATTTAGATGGACCGTGTGGAGGATATAACTTACAATGGGCATTCTCTAGTGGATTTTTAGCAGGAGTAAAGTAGATATATTAGAAGCTTAGATAT
>JAMOSL010000155.1 GCA_027063105.1 Campylobacteraceae bacterium | reverse complement strand
AAGTTTCAACATACCTTCCATACTTAGATAACTATTTAAAGCTCCAATATATGCCCTTGCTGATGCCATCATTGTATCTGGACTTAATCCATGCCCCATTATTGACGGTTCATTATCATTAAATGTAACTTTCACAGTAACATTTGCTAAAGCATCTTTGCCTTCTGAAACAGATGTTACTTTATAATCAACTAAAAAACCCTTATATTGAGTTATTCTATCTATTGCTTGAAATATTGCATCAATACTTCCACTACCTATACTTGCATCTGTTATATCTTCTCCATTATGTCTGATAGTTACAGCTGAACTTGGCACACCTCTACTGCAATCCATTAACTGTAAAGCAACTAACTCATAACTTTTTGCTACTGTTGTCATTTGGCTAGTTACTAATGCTCGTATATCATCATCATAAATCTCTTTTTTCCTATCAGCAATCTCTTTAAATCTATTAAATGCAGAATTTAAAGCTTCATCTTCTAATTTAAATCCTAATTTAGACAATTTATCTCTAAAGGCTGCTCTGCCTGAATGTTTACCCAATACTAAAGTATCTCTCATATAAAGCCCAATATCACTAGGAGAAATAATCTCATAAGTTTCTTTATTCTTTAATATACCATCTTGATGAATACCACTCTCATGAGCAAAAGCATTTTTACCAACAATAGCTTTATTTGGCTGAGGCTCAATACCTGTAATATTTGCAATTAATCTACTTGATGGGTATATCTCTTTTGTATTAATATTTGTATCAATATTTCCAAAAATATCGTTTCTAGTTTTAATTGCCATAACAACTTCTTCTAAAGAAGCATTTCCTGCTCTTTCACCTAATCCATTAATAGTACATTCAACCTGTCTAGCTCCACTCATTACACTCTGTAAAGAGTTTGCTACTGCCAATCCTAAATCATTATGATTATGTACAGATATAATTGCTCTATTCTTTGTATACTCACTCATCTCTTTAACCATTGCACCAATTTCAACAGGTAATCTATAACCAACTGTATCTGGTAAATTAATTGTAGTTGCTCCTGCTTCAATAACAGCATCTACAACCTCTTTCATAAACTCTATATCACTTCGTCCTGCATCTTCACAACTAAATTCAACATCATCAACAAAATCTCTTGCATATTCAACAGCTCTTACAGCTCTTTTAATAACCTCATCAGGCTTCATTTTTAATTTATGTTGCATATGTATAGAACTTGTTGCTATAAATGTATGAATTCTTTGCATTCTAGCATCAGCAATAGCCTCTCCAGCTAACTTAATATCATTATCTAATGCTCTAGCCAAAGAACATACTGTAGAATTTTTTATTCTTTGTGATATCTTCTGAATTGCATCAAAATCCCCTGCACTAGCTGCTGCAAACCCAGCTTCTATAATATCTACACCTAATCTCTCTAATTGAATAGCAATCTGTATCTTCTCTTCTGTATTCATAGAAGCACCAGGACTCTGTTCTCCATCTCTTAAAGTTGTATCAAATATTTTTATAATCTCTTTACTCATTATAATCCCTTTTAAAATTAAATAATTTTACTAATTTTACCAAATATCTATTGGTAAAAAACTAAATCTATATATGGTTAAATTTTTTATAGTGATAGGAGTAGTAGGAGAAGAGAGACTTGTTTATTAAATTTTTTTACTGATATATTTATCATAATTTCTCCTTTAATTTTTAATATTATACCTACAAAGAAATTTAAAATTACTGAATATAATATTTTTTTAGTATAATGCTATCATAGTAAAAACATAAAGGTCAAAATGCATATCTTAGAAGCAAACAATTTATCTAAAATCATAAAAAAAACACAAATAGTTCATGATATATCTTTAAAATTAAAGAGTAAAGAGATAGTTGGATTACTAGGTCCAAACGGTGCTGGAAAAACAACTTGTTTTTATATGGTTTGTGGATTAACTGATGCTACTGGTGGAAAAATTCTAATTGATGGAGAAGATATAACAGTTTTACCATTAAGTGCCAGAGCTAAAAAAGGGATAGGTTATCTTCCACAAGAATCTAGTATATTTAAAGATTTAACAGTAGAACAGAATTTAAGAATAGCATCTGAAGCATTAAATATTAAAAAAGAAGAAATATCTCCAAGAATAGAAAAGTTATTAGAAATATTCAATATTACACCAATTAGAGACCGTTTAGGAATAAGATTAAGTGGTGGAGAGAGAAGAAGAGTTGAAATTGCAAGAGCATTAGTTGGAGAACCAAAGTTTTTATTGCTTGATGAACCATTTGCAGGAATTGACCCTATAGCTGTTATAGATATTCAAAATATTATCCGTCAATTAGTTGAATTAGATATGGGAATATTAATAACCGACCACAATGTTAGAGAAACTCTTGATATTTGTGATAGAGGCTATGTTATGAGGAGTGGAGAGATGTTAGCTGAAGGATCAAGTAATGATATTGCAAACGATGAAAATGTTAGAAAATACTATTTAGGAGAAAATTTTACCTTCTAAAATAATGTCCCTATCGCTTAACTGGATAAAGCAGAACCCTCCTAAGGTTTAGCTAGAGGTTCAAGTCCTCTTGGGGATACCATTAAATACTAAGTATTATCAATAAAAGTTTAAAGTAATAAAAAATATGCACCATTTATTAATAGACAACATCCTTTAGGTAAAATAAATTTGTTTAAAATAATGCGAAAGCCCTTGAATAGCTAGTTTGATAGCTATTTAAACACATTCCCTATGGGATTTGAAACAAGATAAAATATTAGAATTATAGATAATAATGTTATAATTTAAATCATAATATTAAAGAAGAGTAAATGACTCCTACAGATTTAGAAATTATTAAACTAAAATTAGATCAAGAAGTATTAAATAGAGATAGTATTTATGAACTTAGCTACGATAGACCTGACCCACTTTTAATTGCTTCAAGATATAAAGATGAGACAATATCCCTTATTTGTGCATTATTTGCTTATGGAAATGCTAAACAAATTGTTAAGTTTTTAGACTCTTTAGATTTTAATTTACTTGATCAAAGTGAAAAAGAAATTATTAAATTTTTATCTAAACATTATTATAGGTTTCAAAAAGCACAAGATGTTATAGCAATTTTTATAGTATTAAAGAGATTAAAGGATATAGATAGTATTGAAAACATATTTTATGATGGATATAAAAAAGAGAATAATATATTAGATGGGTTATGGAACTTTATATCTATAATAAAAGATATATATTCTCTTGATACTCATGGTTATAAATTTTTAATTGGCTCTATACCAAAAAAACTATCAACAGCAGGAACTTATAAGAGATATTTAATGTATTTAAGATGGATGGTAAGAGATGATAGTATTGATATGGGTCTTTGGAAAAAAATTAGCAAATCAGATTTATTAATGCCTCTTGACACTCATACATTTAATGTCTCAAAAAAGATAGGACTCTTAAAAAGAAAGAGTTGTGATATGAGGGCATCTGTAGAATTAACTAATACACTAAAAAGTTTTGATAATAGTGACCCCATTAAATATGATTTTGCTCTATATAGAATTGGGCAGGAGAAAATAGAATTATAAAAGAGGAAGAAAAATATGTCCCCATTTGCTATTCAACTTATTAACGGTTGTATCGAATCAGATATAGAAGAAGAAGATAAAAATAGTTTTTTTAATCTTCAAGAAATTAATGCCATTGAGAAAATAGATGGTTTTTGGAGATTAAAATCTTTATATAGAGTTGGAGAGCTATACCTTGGAAAAGATGGAAGAGGTTTTGTAGAAGCTCAATCTAAGGAGCATAAAGATTTACTAATAGAGGCTGATAATCTAGGAGATGCTTCATCAGGAGATGTAGTTCTTGTTAAGAGAATTATTGCAAGAAGAGGTAGAGCTAGTGCAAAGATAGTATCTATTATTACAGAAGCACATCCTTATGAAATTTTATATACTTATAAAGATGAAAATGGAAATTTTGAGATTAGAAATATAAGAAATTCTTTCCCTACTCATGCGACAATGAAAGATATGGATATTAAAACCTTTAAAATCGGAACTGTTATGAAAGTTGATAGTTCTACAGATGAAGTTTTAGAGATATTTGGACACTTGGGAGACCCTAAAGTTGATGAAAAAATATCATTAGCACTATATAAAAGAGAAGATTTATTTCAATTAGATTGCATATCACAAGCTGAAGCTATTCCATTAGAAGTCAATATAGATGATTATCCAGATAGAATTGATTTAACTCATTTAGACTTCTGTACTATAGACCCTATCACAGCTAAAGATTTTGATGATGCAATATATTTTGACTTGAAAAACTATATATTATATGTGGCTATTGCAGATGTTAGTCATTATGTGGATTATTTCTCACCAATAGATAAAGAGGCTAAGAAGAGAGGGTTTACAACTTATTTACCTCATAAATCATTTCCTATGTTACCAAGAGAGTTAAGTGAAAACTTATGTTCATTAAAACCAAATGTCAACAGATTATCATTTGTATGCAAAATTACAATCGATAGCAATAATTTAAAACCAATTAAAGAAGAATTTTTTGAAGCTATTATACACTCAAAAAGACGATTTAATTATGAACAAATTGACACATATATTAAGAATAATGGAGAAACTGCGAAAGATATTGATATAAATATACTAAAATATCTTTTTCCTCTATATAAAGTCACTAAAGAACTTACAAAAAATCGTCTAAAAAGTGGTTTTGATTTTAGAAGCGATGAAATTAAATTATCTATTGATAGTGAACATTTATTAATGAATACATCTATCGAGAATAGTACACCATCACATTCACTTATAGAAGAGTGTATGCTTTTAGCTAATCAAGCATCAGCCAAAATATTCAAGGAAAAAGAGTTATCAATTTTTCGTATTCATGAGCCACCACAACTAAGCAAAATAGAAACACTTTTAGAGGAGTTATCTACCATTGGACTTTTTGTAAAACAGTATGAAGATTCTCCATCTTTAATTAGAGCTATTCAAGCACAGGCATTAATTATGAATGTAGAGAGTGAAGTTGATTCTATGATTATCAAGTCTTTAAGGAGGGCTTCATACTCTCCATCTAATACTGGTCACTTTGGATTAGGTTTTACTCATTATAGCCATTTTACATCTCCAATTAGACGATATAGCGATTTAATTTTACACCGTTTAATAAAGGCAAAATTAAATGAAGATGATGAACAAAAGAGTTATCTGCTAAGAAATATAGAGCCTCTTTGCGTTAGAGTTAGTGATTTAGAAAGAGAAAGTACAAAGGCTGAATGGGACTTTAGAGATAGAAAATTTGCAAGATGGGCAGAGAAGCATATTGAATTATCATTTGATGCTGAAATCATAGAAGCAGGAGAAAACGCTAAGGCTATGATAGATGGAGACATATCAGGGATAACCATAAATATAAGAGGTGATAATGTTGTTTTATTTGATAAAATTAAAGTAGTAATTAAAGATGTAGACATAGCTTCAGCTACAATAAGAGGAGAGGTTATTATTAGAATATAAATACAAGATGATTTTTAGACGATTTTTCTATGTTATAATAAGGTATAGTAAAATAATAAAGGATAAATTATGAAAAAAATTATTGGATTTTTAAAAGAATTAAAAGGCGAAATATTTGCTCTTGACGGAGAAGGAAATCTTAGAGAGTTGAAAGAAGGTGATGAATTACACGAAGGAGAAATCGTTGTTAATTCAGAAGGTCAAGAGATACCAAATGCTATAAAAGAGACTAAAGAAGATAATTCAGATAGAAGTGGTGCAGAGGTTGATATCGAAGCAGGTAGTATACTAGGAAATTTTAAAAATCTAGACGGTGAACATTTTGCTAAAAATTCATCTTCTGGTAAAACTAGAAAAATAATGGCAGGAGATACCATTTATGATGGAGAAGTTGTTGTAAACGATTCAGGAGAAATTGTTAGTGATTCTTTAGAAGTATCTAATTCTCAAGAGATAGAAGATTCTGAAACTGAAGAAGAGGCAGAAGCAGTAATGCCTGAAGGTACAATAGGTTATCTAAAAGATTTGCAAGGAATATTCTTTGCTCAAGATAAAAGTTCTGGTACTTTAAGAGCTATTAATCCAGGTGATCCAGTAATGGAAGGTGAGATGGTTGTAAATACCTCACAAAATGAAGTAGAAGACCCACTCTTTGTACCTACAAAAGATACAGTAAACAATTCTCAAGCTGAAAGTAATGTGGAAGCTCCTCTAAGAGATGCTAATTTTCATAGAATTGGAGAT
>JAMOSL010000154.1 GCA_027063105.1 Campylobacteraceae bacterium | reverse complement strand
ATATTAACAGCTAGATTTAAATCTGTAAAGGTAGAGGTTTTAGAGATTTAAATAATATTTAGAGCTAGATTAAACTAGCTCTTTAATCTTCTTTGCAATTTGTTCAGCCATCTTTGGTGGAACAGCATTACCAATCTGTCTAAATTGTGAAGTTCTAGGACCTTCAAAATAAAAATCATCAGGGAATGATTGTAATCGTGCAGCCTCTCTTACTGATAAAGAGCGATGTTGATTAATATCAGGATGAATATAATAATGTCCATCCATTGCCATATGTGCAAGTATAGTATGTGAAGCTTTTTCATTTGCTTTTATTACATTAAATCTATTTGTAAATGATGTTATATTTTTATGTGTTATTAATTCAGGTCTTTTTTTTGCTAAATCTTTATAAGATAATCTTTTTCTATCTTTATTCCAAAGATTAATAGCTTCTTTATATATTTCTATATCTCTGCTATTATGCATTCTAGTTTCATGTTGTGTTAAGATGTTAAATTTCTTATCTCGTATATTACTATCTATTAAATATTGATTTGTCTTTGTTCTATACTTTCCTAGACCCTCTATCATATTATCAGGTTTAGTTATTGGTAAATCATCTAAAACATCTTTAATTGTATATTTATTTTCAATTAATTCAAATTCAGGATATTCATAGTTAATTTGTTTATTTATTTTCTTCCATCCAACTATTATAATTCTCTTTCTAGCTTGTAGTACACCATAGTCAGAAGCTATTAACTCTTTTAACTCCATATGATAACCTGCATCATCAATAGCTCTTTTTATATCTTCAAAATGTTTACCATTAGAAGCACTTCTAAGTCCTGGTACATTTTCAAATATAAACATTTTTGGTTTAAAAGTTATTAAAAATCTCACATAATATAAATATAAAAAATTTCTAGGGTCACATTTGACAGACTCTTTCATTCTTGCTCTTCCTATCACAGAATAAGCTTGACAAGGTGGACCACCAATAATTAAATCAACTTTTTTAATATTTTTATCTTTTAAATTTTGTTTAATTATTTTAGTTATTTCATCAAAAGAGTCATCTGATATTGGAATATTAATTACATCATTAGAATTTTTTACTTCTGCTTTATCCCATAACTCTTCTGTTGTAATTTTTTTCAATAAATAATCATAATAAATATTTAATTTATTTTTATTTTTTAAATTCCAATATGCTGTTCTTGTTCTTAAAGTTTTACAAGCATGAGCATCAGCTTCTACATGTCCTACAAAAGTTGCTCCAACTCTAAAAAAACCTTCTGATAAACCACCAGCACCTGAAAATAAATCTAATACAGTCATATTATTTATATCTCCTGATTTTTCAGAATTATACCAGGCTTCATCTTAACTATACCTGTAATATAAAAAGTTAATTTATTATTGATGACATTCCTTCATCTTCAAGTTTATTTATAATTTGAACTATTCGTTTCGATTGCTTATCTGAGGGATATTTACCTAATGGTATTAAATTTAAAAACTTTATTTCTTCAAAAGTCAATTGATTATTAGATTCTCCCCATTCAATAATATTTTTCCAATTTTGAGGTGTAAATTTATAAAGTTTCTTTAATAGTTCCATTTCATTATCAATTTTTTGCTCTTTTTTTGCTTCTTTATTTTCGTAGTTTAAATCTTCTTTCGTAATCATATTATCTTTAAAATCATTAGATAAAATTAAATCATCACTATTATTGATTATATCTTTAAGATTAGTCCAACATATCTCTTTTTTACACCATTCAGATATATTTGTAAAACCTTCAGGTGTATTTGCTATATGCTTATTTATATATTCACTTATTATTCTAATTTCTTTTTCAAAATAAGGTTCTATATTTTGTAACTTCCATATTTTAGAGTAGTCAATACTTAGTTTTTCTTTTAATAAAAAATATGAAATAGCAGATAATGTGTAAGCTACTATATTTGCTTTATACCCACCATACCAAGGCTCTTTAAATACAATTTTATCACAAGTTTTAAATATAATAATTTTTGCAATAGAGTGTTGATAATAAAGATCATTAAACTCTTTATCATTCTTATTCCACATGGGAACAATAATATTCCCAAACTCTACAAAGTTTTTTTGAGCTCCACGGCTTACTACATAAGGTTTATTTTCCCAAACCATTAAAAATTTAGCTAAGTCAGTTTTTGAAAACAGTTGATTTCTAGGGTTTATTTCTTTAAATTCCCTTTTCTTAGCATCTGTAAGTTTTGATTGAACTTCAAGGTATTGTCCTCTTGCTCTTTCATAAAACCATTTTGTTTTCTTTAATTTTCCCTCTTGGGCAGGTGACCAAATTCTCCGTGATTTCTCTTCCATTCTAATATGATAAATATCATTAGAAAAGAAATCTGCATCACTAACTTTATTTTGAGTATTAGCAAATCTTGATATATTTGGTACAACCTCATTTATATTATCATCGTCTATTATTGTTAATTTCATTTGTACAAATATATCAGATAAATCTACTTTATCTATTTTCATTGTATTAAATAATGAAGCTGTAGTTTGACCACCATTTACAATTTGAAAGTTTTTTAAGGATTTTATTTTATTATCAGATGTAATTTCTATATCTTCTGCTGTTGCCGTTAATCCATTATTGTATGCAAAAAACATACTTGGATTTTCATTGATTGTTTTTCTAATCCCTTTATTTATTTTAGCTCTAAATTGTAGAAAACTTCTAACATTTGATTCTAGTAGTCTTGAACCATATTTTTCATATAATTTAGATAATATATCACCACTTATAACACATAAATATGAACGATAAGGAGAGGAAGAGATATGGGCAGGAAGAGAGGGAATTAATGTATTAAAATCTGATTTAAAATCAATTACTAAAGTTTCTTTTTTATTCTTTGAAGTTTCAATTTCAAAAAATCTTTTAATCTCCCAAATATCATAAGTTACTTTATAATCTTTAATCTGTTCTGCTGGTAATTTTTTAACTGTTTTACTTAATTGTTTATTACTAATTAAAATAATATTTATAGATTTAAATCTATTTTGATTATGATAAAGAAAATATGCAATAGCATAACCTGATGATGTCTCTTCTAAAACATCATAAAACTTTTTTTCTATTGATTGATTAAAGAACTTAGTTAACCTTTTAATATTAATCTCAATATCTGAATTAGTTAAAGTTTTCAACTCATAATTATCTTCAAAGTTGCATACAAATAAGTTTAATATCTCTCTATCTTCAATAAATTCATATCCATCTATTTTCATACCAATTTTTTTATATGGTAAGTATGTATAATCTTCAACAGTACCATCATCTAATATGTATTCCATAGATTTATCAAAAAATTGACTCTCTTTAAAATCTTCTCCTACATCAGCAGATGTATATATTTGCTGTATAAAATCATCATAGAACTCTTCTATTTCAGTCATTTTTATCTCCAATTATATTGAAAATATTTTCTTTTACTAAAAACTTTTTACAAGTATCTAAATTGATTTTATAATTTAATTTTTCTATACCATTAGGTATATCAATTATTTTTGGAAAGTTATCAGTTACCTTATAAAACTCATCAAATGAGATTATAAAATATAAATCTTCGTACTCTATAAGTTCTACAAATCCATAGTGCATTAATAAATTATCAAAATTTTCAATAAGTAGTAAATTATCTAATCCTATTAATTCTCTAATTTCATCAATCATATCATATATATTAAAAGATTGAGATATGTTTTTTGTTGATTCGCTTAATGTAACAACAAATAAATATAAATAATCTAACTGCGTAAATAATTGTTCATAAGATGATATAGTTATACTATTAACCGATGATTTTGTTTTTACCTCTATTGTCATATTATTTAGTTCAAAATCTTGCACTGATTGAAGTGGTGCTTTCCAAAATTCTAAAACATCTTTTGAATTATATTCAGCTAATAAATATTTCTTGATTAAATATAATTCGCCAATTAAACCTTTTAGTTGTTTTTTATCAATAATTTTTCTACCACTTTTTAAAAAATATTGCCATTTCTCTAATCTTTTTAAAATTGATTTTATTGCTAATGATTCATCATTTATATTTTTAGTAGATTTTAATAAGTCAAGACATAGTGAATAAAATATATCTTTATCCTCTTTTGATGTTAATGTTAAAACGAGTTGATAAGTTTTATCTATTTGTCCTATACTAATTTTTATACCATTGAGCTTTGGAACTTTTTGTGGTTGAAGAATATTTAGTTTAGTATGTAATAGAAAAATGAAATTTCCTATTGAATCTTTTGCCCAAAAAAATTCTAAAAAGTTATATTTATCCGCTAAAATTGCATTTAGATTTTTATATGGTTTTTCTATTTTATTCCATGGATTAGTTTTCATCAGTATCTACCTCATTCATCTCATCAAAGCTTGGTTTTAGATATTCCTTCCACCAAACTTGATTAACTTTATAAATACCTTTTCTATTTTGATTACATAAATCACTATTTTTTATCTTTGGAAAACTAATACCATAAGCTACTACACTATTATACTTATCAGTATTTTTAACTTGAATAATATATATAATCAATAAAGGCTTTCCTCTAAACTCCCTATAGTGATTTCCTATAGGCTTGACACTCTTTAATATTTTATCTATTTCCTCTTTAGATGTATTTTTATCTTCAAGCTTATCTCTCTTTAGTTTGATAGCAAACTCTTTAGCTTTAGAAATTGCATCTTCTGTTAAACCTATTCTTTCATCACTAGGTTGTCCAACACGATGACTTTTGCCACTAACAATCAATACATCATCTTCTTGTGGTGCAGAACGCTCAATTTTTCCTATTGTTACATTATTATTTATCTTATATTTATTATTTTTATCTATATTTATAAGTGCAATTTCCCAATTAGTTAACTCTTTATCTTTACCTTTTTCAATATAATTTGTTAATGCTCCTGTATCAGTGCTTTGATTTATTGGATGATTTTTAAAATTATGTAAAAATTTTAATATAGTATTAACATTAATATCTTTCCATAATAGATTATTTTTATTTTTTATATAATTTATTCCTAATATATCAAGCAAATCTTTTAGTACTTTTAAATTTGTTTCAATAATATTTTTCTGACTACTTAGAACTCTAGTTTCTATAAGCTTATTAGAATAAGAAACTTCAACCAAAGCATCTTTAGAATTATACATCTTATTTCTAGCTGTTACAATAAGCGAATCTGGATGGTCTTTAATTTTTAAACCGTAATCTCTAGGACTCTGTTTATGATACTCCATGATTTTTAGTTCTTCTTTTAACTCTTCTACTACTTTTGCAATATATCCATACCATTGCATTGCTTCTTCACGCATATATACTCGACATAAGTCTTTATATCCATCTCTATAACCAAACCATCTACCCATTTGTAATAAAGTATCATACATCTGTGTATTTCGTAAGAAATAACTAATCGTTAAGCCTTCAAGTGTAAAACCACGAGATAATGAATATCCTCCAATAGCAATAACATTTAATCCACTCTCCTTATAATCATCATACCGTAATGGCTCGTTTTGACTATTTATTACAAAAACTTTTATTAATGCTTCATGGTTTGTTATCTCTTCTAATATATCCTTAAAAGTAAAATTATCTTCTGTAGAATTATATTCAGCTAACCATAATTGGTAAATAATTTTAAAATCATTATTTTTTAATATATCATCTAAACTTTTTTTATTATTATACTTAATTAAACGCAAAATTTTTGGTAAATCTTCTATAAGAATATCTTTGACCTGCTCTTGAATATCTATTTTAAAAGAAACATTAATAAGCATTGAATGGTGTCTATTTTTAATACTTCTTAAGCGTTTTGTTGCTCCTGATAATAAAAATAAATAGACTGCTTTATACAAACTGTCAGGTAAACAATCTACCGTAAAATCTTTAGCCTGTTTTATAGGTAAACAAGTGTCATTATCTTCTATTTCTCGTAATACTCTTTCTGACTCATCAAGAAAAATAGTTTTTGCTCCAACATAGTTTGAAGGTGCTTCAAGAGCAACAATAAAGTCTTCAGGAAATAGATCTTCCCCTACTTTAGAATCTTCTCCTTCAGGATTAATAAATATATTAGCAAATGGTGTTGCTGTATATCCAAGATAACATCGTCTATCAAACATATTTAAAATTTCTCTAATCTGTTTATTAATTTTAGTTACTTTATTTGGGTCTTTTTGAGTATTAATAGAAGCATTATCAGCTTCATCATCAATAATTAGAAGAGGATAACTAGAAAGTTTATCTTCAGTAGTTGTACCTTTTAACCAATTAATTATATTATTTAGTGTTGAATAGTGTTTCTTAATAACTAAAATAATTGGTTCAACATAATCTTTAGGGTCAATTCCTAATGATTGAAGATTTGTTTTTTTAAAATCATTTAATGTGCTAGTTAAACTACCTGGAATCCGTTGATTATTATCTAATCCTACACCTA